>NZ_JAIWOI010000168.1 GCF_020217005.1 Rheinheimera sp.
CCCCCAATCCTGCAGAACCGCCTGAGCAAAGTGATTCACACCTTCAGCCGTCGATAGATCGGCAGCTATATAGCTGACCCCATCTATCGGCTGCGCTGGCAAAGTGCGCGCGGATGTCGCTACCCTGGCACCAGCATCCACAAGAGTTTTCACGACAGCGGCGCCCAGGCCCAGCGTGCCACCGGTCACAACTGCCCGCAGGCCATTCAGATGAAGATCAAAGCTCATACTGTTATCTCCAGTGATGCGATCAGGCCGCTTTCCAGACGAAAGCGGTAGGACAGAACGATCGGGCTGCCGGGGAAATTGCCAGTGACTTTGGCGCGGACGAGTTGGAAGCCGTCCTCCTGCTCAATAGCGAACGGTACGCTCGTCGCGCTGTACTTAGCCGATGCCTCGGCCATAAAGGTCTTGATGGCGTTGATCCCGGTGTAGGTGTGACCAACATCCTTCATCACGGCTTGCGCCGTGAAACAATGCGCCAAGGCCTCAGGGTTATGTTCTGCAGCGAAATACGCGGCTATTGGTTCGGGCAAAGCTAAAGTAGACATGATGAACTCCTTGGTTAGGAAAGTTCACACTATGCTCCCTTGCATTACCTTAGTGAATACCGCACAATCAGGATGGGTTATGTAGGAAATAATATATAATGCGTGGATCCGATTTCGCTGAGCTAAAGGCCTTCGTGGCTGTCGTAGAGCGTCAGAGCTTTGCCCGGGCAGCAGAACATTTGGGCCTATCACCTTCAGCTCTTAGTCAGACTATCCGGCAGTTGGAAGGCCGCATAGGCGCGCGCCTGCTGAATCGTACAACCCGTAGTGTTGCGCCATCAGCCAGTGGCGAACAGCTTTACATGCGTATAGCTCC
Source organism: Rheinheimera sp. (assembly GCF_020217005.1). Taxonomy (GTDB): domain Bacteria; phylum Pseudomonadota; class Gammaproteobacteria; order Enterobacterales; family Alteromonadaceae; genus Pararheinheimera. The sequence goes on from NZ_JAIWOI010000168.1 coordinate 868, forward strand.
ATTGTTTCGGGAGATCTCAAATGCTGTTGCCGATGTCAGTGAAGCAACAGGTCAGGTCAGCGGCACACTTCGTATCAACACGCTGGGGATTGCAGCGAGAACTATCATTGCGCCCAGACTTGCACGTTTCCATCAAGTACACCCAGACGTGATTCTCGACATAGTTGTCGACGACTCGCTGACTGATATTGTCGCTGGCCGCTTTGATGCGGGCATTCGCGTTGGTGGAAAGCTGGAGAAAGACATGGTTGCCGTCCGCCTGACGCCAGATCTGAACATGGTTGCGGTAGCATCCCCAGACTACCTCAGACGTTTTGGTACACCGAAGTCACCTGCCGAATTACATCAGCATCAGTGCATAAACTGGCGGCTACAAATGGACGGCAGAAACCACCGCTGGGAGTTTAATAATCAAGGACAACGACTGGAAGTTGCAGTGGAAGGCCCGGTTGTAACCAATAATGCCGACATCGGCATTGCTGCTGCGCTAAGCGGGCTCGGCATTGCCTATCACTTTGAACGAGACGGTGTGAGTGAACTGTTGGCACTGGGACGGCTGATTCAAGTCCTCCCGGACTGGTCGATTTCACGCCCGGGCTTGTATCTGTACTATCCTAGCCGACAGCATAGGCCGGCCTTGCTCGGTGCTTTTATCGACTGCCTATTGGATAGAAAACCCTTCGACCAACTGCAGACTCTGGCTATTTGAAGCGGATTAGTACTCACTTTGTGCCCGCCTCTGCACCAGCTCCAGGTTTTTGGAATGTGCTTCCAGTACATTCTTGATTTTGATAATACCAAAGGGGCGGATACAAAACCCGCCCCAACATTTCATTAAAGATCTACCCCCAACCATGCCTGATGCATAGCCTTTTGCTGACGGCTTGGTTTAGCTACCGGCACTACTTTACCTGCGCCTTTAGGCTGGTCGGCCAATACCAGTGGCTGATGCTGTAAACGGCCCTGGCGGAAGTAACTGATTTGTACTTTGTCGCCTGCTTTGAAATCTTTTAGGCGTTCAGCCAAATCGGCTTTGAGTTGTAAACCATTGACTGCCACGATCAAATCCTCTGAGGTAAAACCCGCTTTCCAGGCAGGGCTGTCACGCTCAACTCGTTGTACCAAGGCAAAACCATTTTTGCTCTCTGCCGAGATACCAGAGAAGGTTTCTCGCTCCTTGTCTTGTTGCCACTGCAGACCAAAACTGGCCAATAGCTTTTCGATATCAAAGTTCAAAGGACGTTCTACTTGCTGTTGCCACCACGAATTTTGATCTTCACCTGTCAGCTCTGAAGCGATAGCTATCACGTCTTTTGCAGTAAAAGCTGTGGTTTTACCAAAACGCTGATAAAGCTGATTATGCAGTTCTCGGTAGCTGGCTTTGTGACCTGACTGTTTTAAAATCAGCTCATCCATCAGCCAACTGGCGATATAACCCTCTGAGTAGATATTCACACCAAAGTTGGTGCCATGATCGCCACCTAAGCTAATCCAGCTATCAAAACTACTTTCAGACACAGACTGTACCAAACGCCCTGGCGTGTGCATAAACTTGTCCAGCCGTTTTGCCAAATCTTTGTAAAACTCTTCTTTAGTCATTAAACCTGCGCGCAGCAGCAGCTGGTTCTGGAAATAACTGGTGGAGCCCTCAGAAATCCACAACAACTTGCTATAGTTAGGGTTCAGGTAGTCATAAGGCACTAATTCGGCAGGCCTGTAGGCTTTGACGTTCCAGGTGTGCACCAGCTCATGAGAGGCTGTGCTTAAAAACGCCAGATAATCGTCTCTTTTGCCAAAGGTGAATCTGTCTCTTTGGATCACTGTCGAATTTAAATGCTCAGTCGCGCCGCGGGCGCCATCAGTGGCATGCACAATAAACACATAACGCTGGTAAGGATAGCCCTGCCAGATTGAATCTGTTTGTTGTACCAGTTTCTCTAAGTCTTTTTGCATTTGGGTAGCGTTGTAGTTACCTTGGCCCCAAATCACTAAGTCATAATCACGACCATCAGCAGCAAAGGTTAAATGCTGGTTGATGCCTGTTTCAATTGGAGAATCAGCTAACACATCATAATTCGCAGCAACAAATTGATGCTCGTTACCGCCTTTAGCCATTCCAGAGAATGAACGCCAGCCAGCCGGCACATTCAACTGCACTGACACAGCTTCAGATTTTTGTTCGTGGCTGAACATTAAAAAAGCGCTGGAATTGATATAAGCATGAGTTTCATCAATATGACGGGTACGTTCGCCCAACTCGTTGGCATAAACACTGTATTGCACTACGACTTTACCGATGGCTGTTGGCTCTAAAGTCCAGCTGCTTTTTTCAGTTTTCTGCCAGTTTATAGCTTTCCCCTGAGCATCCACAGCGCTGAAGCCAGTCACACCTTTGGCTAAATCCAGGATCTGATACTTACCACTGCGCCATGCTGGCAGCATTAAGGTCAGGGGTTTTGCCTCTGTCGCCTGCAGTTCAACCCGTACTTGCGCCAGATGATGCTGTGGTTCAGTGATACTAATCTGATAGTTCACTTGAGCCCAACTGTAGGAAGAACTGACCATTATGATCAGTCCATAAAAAACTTTCAGAAATCTCACGCTTTAACCTCCACATCCAAAATTGAAAAAAAACCATAAATTCAAACAAATAGCGAACTAAATCCTATAAACAACCTGATTAAAGCGACCAGATTTATGTAACCCATCATGTACTATTACAATTTAACTTTTACTTTTAGTTCAAATTCTGTTCTAATGCTTAGCGTCCTGACAGGGACGACCCTATTAACTTCAGATTAAAAGTGATCAAGATGAACTATCTAACCTCTGCTGAAGAACAAAGCTGGTTACCTTACTATTTAACTAAAAAGTAACCACAAAAACATACCCTACATAATTGCTGATCTGAAGCGGACTTTTAGTCCGCTTTTTTCATTTTGTGCCAGATTCTGCTGTCGCTTTTATCATTATTGCAGATATACTTAGCTCAAACAGCGCGGATTCTGTACGTGGGGAATTATTCTGGTGGCCGAGCAGCAAAGTGATGTAAAACAACAGCTGGCAAATGCAGTCAAAGCGCGTAAGCAGCTGGAAGATACTTATGAAAGTCAGTTTAAAATCCTGTCCCAATTTGTCTCCAGACTTTCCCTCGCCTGCAAAGGTATTGATATAGATCTCGACAATAAGTTGGCGCGTCTACGTCAGGAATTTGCCAAAGGTACAGATTTAGAGAAAATTCTGCCTTTGGTCGAAAGTGCAGTTGAAGCACTGAAAAGTCTTGAATCCCGCCAGCTTTCAGACCTAAAGAAAGCACAAAGTACCTTAACAGATGCCGGAAAACTACTGCAAAAACAACGTGGCTTGCCCGATCAGTTAAGACGTGACTTGAGGGAGTTGTTAAGTAAAGTAGAAGAGCCCTCTGCAACAGTGCAGGCCTTTTTACCACATTTAACTCATTTGACTGAGTTGTATCAGTCGGCTCTGGCCACTAAACAACAAAGTGAACAAAGCAACAGTTCGGATGACAATAAGTACCAGTCTATTTGCCGTCAAATATCTATAGAACTGACTAACCTATTGAGTGAACTGGCTTTTGAGGGTAAATACGGTCAGGATATAGAAAAAATCCGCCTGACTTTATTGTCTGATGTCAGCATCGAATCTTTGCTTGAATCCTGCTTACGCACTATTGAAATTATTATTGCGTCAGTCACTGATGAACGTCAGTCGGCTCAACACTTCCTGCTGAAGTTAAATGAAGCCCTGACCGGTGTGCAGCAAGCTGTAGTTTCCTCGCTGAATAATTCCAATAGCATCAAAGAGAAAATGCTGCTGTTGAACCAGCAGATAGAACTACAAATTACCAATTTAACGGCGGACACTAAGTCTGCTACCTCGCTGGAGCAGTTACAGTCTCTGGTCAGTACTAAACTTGGCGCTATTACCACCTCATTGCGTGAAAAAGAACAGCTCGAAAGGGATGAGCGCGAGATGATGCTCAGTACCTTACGCCAAATGGAATCCCGTTTATCAGAGTTGGAACAGGAAGCAACACAATTTAAAAAACGTCTGGCCGAACAGAAATTCAGAAGCCTGCAGGATGCCTTAACAGAATTGCCTAACAGAGCTGCTTTTGATGAACGTTTTGAACTGGAGATACGCCGCGCTCAGCGTTACGGTAAACCTTTGGCTATAGCTTTGGCTGACGTCGACCATTTTAAACAGATTAATGATAACTATGGCCACAGTGCTGGTGACAAAACGCTGAAAGTGATAGCTCAGGCGTTAAAACAAAGCTTACGTGAGACGGATTTTATCGCCCGCTACGGTGGTGAAGAGTTTATTATTTTGTTCCCGGAAACACATTTATCTGAACTTAAAGTACCTCTGAATAATCTGAAGGACAGGATCAAAAAAATTCCGTTTAAATTCAAAGACCAAAATGTTCCCATTTCCATTTCATTTGGTGCGACAGAACTCAAAAGCTCCGATAACAACAGAGCGGCATTTGACCGAGCGGATGAGGCTTTATACGAAGCCAAACGTGCAGGCAGAGATTTAGTCGTACTGAAAAGCTGAACAACCTGAACTTGGGTTAAGTAGCGGCACAAGCCGGGTCATAAGGAAGTAATCTATGCATGTACAACTGAATCCTTTAGGCGCTATGGCGCTTTTATCTCAACTTGAAGTTGACCGTCTGAAAAACAACACCAGCTCTGACGCCTTTAACTTATTCCGCAATTGTTGCCTTGCAGTGCTGAACGTGGGCAGCCACACAGACAGCTCAAGTGAAATTTACGACCAATACAAAGACTTTGAAGTCAACTTATTGGCCCGTGAGCGCGGCATCAAAATTGAGTTATTTAATCCACCTCAAAGCGCTTTTGTCGATGGTCAGATTATCCGTGGTATTCATGAACATTTATTTGCTGTACTGCGCGACATTCTGTTTTTCCACACCCAACTGACTCACGCCAACCGACTTGACCTGCAAAACAGCGACCATATTACCCATACGGTGTATGACATTTTGCGTAATGCCCGTGTCATAGATTCCGCAGTAGAACCCAATATGATTGTCTGCTGGGGTGGCCACTCTATTAACGAGGCCGAATACAAATACACGAAAGAAGTGGGCTATCAGTTAGGTTTACGTGGCCTGGATATCTGCACAGGTTGTGGCCCTGGCGCCATGAAAGGCCCAATGAAAGGCGCAACCATTGGTCACGCCAAGCAGCGTAATACCAAAGGCCGTTATTTAGGTTTAACAGAACCCAGCATTATTGCAGCTGAGCCACCAAACCCTATAGTTAACGAATTGGTGATTTTGCCTGATATAGAAAAACGGCTGGAAGCTTTTATCCGGGTTGCTCATGGCATTATTATTTTCCCGGGTGGCGCAGGCACAGCTGAAGAGTTGCTGTATTTGTTAGGCATTATGCTGCATGAGAAAAACAAAGATCAGAAACTGCCTGTGATACTGACAGGGCCACAACAAAGCGCGGCCTACTTTGCTGAATTAGCCAGTTTCATAGAACAAACCTTAGGTAAAGAGGCCCTGAGCCTGATTGAAATCATCATAGACGATCCGGCTTTGGTCGCTAAGCGCCTGAAACAAGGCTGTGCTGAAGTAAGGCAATATCGTAAAAGTTGTGGTGACGCCTACCACTTTAACTGGACTTTGCATATTGACCCTGACTTCCAGCATCCTTTTGCGCCAACTCACCAAAATATGGCGTCTTTGGATCTACACCTTGAACAGGACAAAGCCAAATTAGCCGCTCATTTGCGCCGGGCGTTTTCTGGCATAGTAGCAGGCAACGTCAAAGATGAAGGCTTGAGAGCCATCAAACAACATGGCCCCTTCAAGCTGTCAGGCGAACCGGCGTTAATGAGCCTGATGGATAAGTTACTGCAGGCTTTTGTCGAACAAGGCCGGATGAAACTGCCTGGTTCAAAGTATGAGCCTTGTTATCAAATCCTGAACTGACATGGCGCATTTATTATTAATCGACGGACTAAATTTAGTCCGTCGTTTATACGCTGCACAGGAAAGACCTTTCCATAACTCCCCTGCCCCATACAGCGAAGCCACAGGCCAACAATTGCTACACAACACGGCTGAACAGTTGCAGCAAATTGTTATAAAGCTAACCAGACAATTTCAACCCAGCCACGTCCTGGCGGTATTTGAAGTTACTCACCTGAACTGGCGTACACAACTTTACCCTGGCTATAAAGCAGACAGACTGCCCATGCCTGAACATTTGCAAATCGCTTTGCCTGTATTAAAACAAAAACTGGCTGATACTGGAATTCAGAGCTTTCAGATGCCGGATCAAGAAGCGGATGATGTCATAGCCAGCCTGGCCATGACGATGCGCCAACACCAGCAGCAAGTGACTATAGTCTCAACTGACAAAGGTTACTTGCCCTTATTGGCTCAAGGAGTAGCAGTCTATGATCACTTTAACCGCCAGCAACACAGCCAAGAGACAGTGATGCAGAAGTTTGGCGTGTTACCAGAGCAGTTAGTCCGATATTGGAGCCTGGTTGGCGATAAAACGAATAATATTAGTGGTCTGACAGGCATTGGGCCTAAAACGGCAACAGAACTGTTAAAACTGGGGCCAGATATTAAAACGGCTCTGGCTCATCCGGATTGTCCGGCCAAACTAAAAGAGAAGATTGTGGCGTCTCGTGCTGAACTGCAGCTATTTATGCAGATCTTAAGTCTTAAAACTGATTTGCAGTTGGGACTGAACTTACAGCAAGTACGTTTTACAGCATGCGCAGGCAGATGATGAAACTAAAAACCATAGCCTTGTTAGTGGCAGGACTACTGCTGTATGCCGGGTTAACCAGCATCACCTTGTTGTTTTACAAAGATGATCCTGATCAGATGAACTGGCAGGACCGAGAAGCCTTTAACACTAAATATATCTACAAACTGGATTTGACCAAAGCCATCAGTCGGGATCAGGTTATAGACTATTTGGGCGGTCCTGATATTACCGAAGCAAAAAACCTGCAGCAGCAAATTTATCAGGTATTGTATTACCGCACTCACAGAACTAAAACGGACGGCATCACCACCCGCGATGAGTGCACTGCGATTTTATTTAAAAATCAGCAACTGATAGCTATTGGTGAAACCGCAGTTGAGCAATACAACCAACTGGATTAAGATGGCAACTCCCGGATCGTTAACAGCGCTTTATCAGGACTGCAATGTTTTTTATGCAGAGCCGCAGCTCAGTACAGCCCAGCAACTGGAGTTGTTGCAGAAAATCAGCATGCAGACAGCCCAACTTGCCACTAAATCACCGCTTTTACTGTTATCCCAGCTATCACTTACACCCGCGACCGGATTGGTTGCCAGCAAAATTTTCATTAAACAGGCAGCCTTATTAACAGCTATAGCTATGGCTGGTCGTTGGCCTGAAGACCTATTGTTTCAGTTATTAAAATCCTGCTTGCTGCAAGCTGTGTCTGTTAGTCAATTATTGGAAAAGTCCGCCCAAGCCGAGCCATTAAGTGCTGCTGAGCAGCAACAACTGAAATTTCCGGCCTTAGTGACAATAAAGCAGTATAAAGAGCTGGCGGAAAAAACCGGAACTTTAAACCTGTTACGCCAGTGCTATGGCAAAAACCGGGGCTTAACTAGCTGGCAAAGCCCCTATTTTAGCCAATTGCTCAGTTTTTGCTGGCAAGTGGCAAGGTTGATGTTGCCTGGCGCGGGCAAATTAATAGCACTGGAGAAAATAGCGGCCCAGCTACTGCCACAGGCTTCAACCACAGAACTGCAGTTTTGGCAGGCATTATCCTGTTTGAATAGCACTAGTTACTCCACAGGGCGTTTTGTCAGAGACTCTGATGCTAACCTGGCATTGCTTATCAGTGAAATTCAAACTACAGAACAAATGCAACTCTTGCTGCAGCCTTACGACAAATCAACAAAAGAGTTGTTGCCCGCTCTGATATGTGAAGCCAGAGATTGGCAGTTGCTTAACCCCAGACAATACAGTCAGGATGAGTGGCTTAATGGCTGGCAACAAGACAATGAGTTGCTGGCAGCTTGGCCAGAAGTGATAAATTTGCCGCCGTTAAGCTGGCTACAACAACTGAGTCATGCCGCAAAAGTGAGCCAACAAACACAACTGATTGAACAACATCCCTGGCTGATGCAACAGTTGCAGCAAAAAGCCTCAGCGCAAAGCAGGCAACAGCAAAAAATTCATTCCACCCAACATGCAATAGCTATGCTTGGTCAGGATCAATTACTACCGCTGTTAAAACAGGCCTGGCTGGAACAACATTGCCAACAACAACATCAACCTCACCATCTCTGGCTGCTTGAATTCCGGCGGGTTTTGGCAAGGGCTCTGTATCTGCTGACTCAACCTATCAAGTTCTATGTTTTAACTTTACAGCAGGCCGAGCTTTTGGCCTGGTGTTTGTGCTGGCCTTTATGGCAACAATCTGAGCTGAGGTTTTTGGCTTTATCACACCCAAACCAAGCTGTCTGCCTTGTCAGCCAATGGCTAAAGCAGCAGCTGTGGCAAAGTGAGCATTACCAACAGCTGACGTTAAAGGCTTTAAAACATCTACAGTTTAATCAAAGCTGGCAGGACGCCAGCCTGCATTACAGAACCTTACCCGTCTCCAGTCAGTCTCATCCTATGGCCTTTGTGCTGGCCTTTGCCTTTGATTTGGCGACTTCGGTGTTCTCCGATAGCGATGACAGTACCAGATTGGCACATAGCTACAGGTTCGTAGAACCACAGCTCTCTGCACAACTTTGTTCTGCGTCAGATTGGTTACTTATGCTGGTTGAACAGACTCAACCTGCCACTCAACTTATTGCAAGTTGTAGTTTTATTTCTCCATTTTCAAAAGTTATGCCGCAGGAAGTGACAGATTTATCGCAGATGTCGGCATAAACTGGAAAATAAACACCAAAACTGGTATATTTTCGCCGTTTTTCAGCACACTCTGCTGCCTCAGCTTTTATAAGAAGATCAAATTCAGCTTTGTGTTTATTACAACCAGTCCATGCAAGATTTAAGGAACGTTATGAGTTCACAAACTATTACGGTCATCAAAGGTGATGGCATAGGTCCAAGCATAG
>NZ_JAIWOI010000177.1 GCF_020217005.1 Rheinheimera sp.
TCACAGGCACATCATTAAACGGCCGTGAGCTGATTGGTATAGGCGATAACCGTGGTGTGGAATACGATTTATATCCGTCAGAAATTATGACTGGCGCCACCATTTTTAAAACCACTGATGCCACACTAATGGTGCAAGGTATTGGTGGTACTGTAGATTTACGTACAGTTCGTCCACTGCAGGCCAAAGAAACCTTAACAGTGAATGGCACTTATGAAGCCAATCAAAGTGACTCAGACAACCCTGAATTCGACAATAAAGGTAAACGTCTGGCGCTGTCTTTTGTTGAAAAGTTTGCGGATGAAACCATAGGCCTGGCTTTTGCCGCTGCCTCGACTGAATCGCCAAATAACCAACGTAAATATGGCGTCTGGGGTTACAGCGAAAACGCTGCCGGACAATTGCTGCCTACAGGTCTGGATACTCAGTCTATCAGCACAGAACTGGAGCGAGACACTATCTCGGCAGTCTTGGAATTCCGTCCTAACGACAAGCTGGATATTACGCTGGATGCGCTGGATATAGATTACTCAGACTCAGGTGTATTACGTGGTTTTATCGAACCCTTCTCATCTGCCAATGTGACAGGTTCAGGCGCCAATTCTACGGGTACGCAAATTAATGCTAACCCTGTGCTGCGCACAGACCCGCTGCAAAAAGATGGCAATCTGCAGGTTTTTGGTCTGAATCTGGAATATCAACTAAACGACAACTGGTCCGTTGAGTTTGATGCCGCCTCCAGCGAGTCAGATAAACATGACTCACGCGGAGAATCTTATTCGGGTTTAGCGCGCTCTGGCGCACTGAACTCATCACAATTGGGTAGTCGTGACTTTGTGATGACACCTGATGGTATTTTCTTTACCGGCTCTACAGGTCTGGACGCTTTTTCCGATCCAGCCTTGCTGCAACTGACAGGTCCTCAGGTCTGGGGCGGCGGTATGGCTAACCTTGCAGATCAATTTACCACAGGTGTGTTACAGGCCAACGGCGAACCCTTCAGCTATTTTAATGCTCAGGATGGCTTCCTGAACTATGCCGACTTCACTGAAGAGCTAAAAACCTACCGCCTTGAAACTGTGGGTATTATCGAGAGTTCCTTTATTAACAAAGTCACTTTAGGTGTCAATTACAGCGACCGATACAAAGACAAGGAAAACAAAGGCTTTTTTGCCACAGCTGAATCTTATCCGTTCTCAAGCTCTATACCTTCAGCTTATGTTTATGGCTTAGCTGATTTAAGCTGGGCTGGTTTTGGTCAGGTAGTGGCTTATGATGGTTTTGCCCCCTACAGAGATGGCACTTACACTTTAAATGACGCGGGTTTATTAGAGCCGGATCGTTTAGGTGATACCTACAGCGTCGATGAAGAAGTCACGACCTTCTATGTAAAAGGTGATTTTGAAAACGAAGTGGCTGGGATTCCTTACACTGGTAATATCGGTTTGCAGTATGTCAAAACTGACCAGTCATCCAGCGGCTATGTAGGCATAGTAGGTGCAAACTTCGCAGTCTGTGACGCCAACAATGACAAAGCCATAGATGCCGATTGTAATGTCACTCAAGGCACCAGCTACAGCCATGTGTTACCCAGCTTAAATATCAGCTTTGAAGTGGGCGACAATAAATATGTACGTGCTGCAGCCAATAAAACCATCAGCAGGGCCCGTATTGATCAAATGAAAGCCTCTGGTTTTGTCAAATTCGACCAGAATATTGATTTAATTGCGATACCTAACACAGTGGCTGACGTAGAAAAATACGGTACTCCCTGGTCTAAATTTGCCGGTAACCCTTTGTTAAAACCACTGGAATCCAACAACTTTGACCTGTCATTTGAAAACTACTTTGAAACTGACGGTTATGTGTCTCTGGCGGCATTCTACAAAGATCTGGTGAACTGGACTCGTGACGGCAACAGCTTAATCAACTTCCGTAATGACGAAACCAACGGTGGCGCTGATTACTTTATCCCGGGCTTCCATGACCGCATTATCGATCAGGACGGCACTTATGGTCCTGCCGATATCGCCTACTCCACAGGTGATTTGGTGACACCACCAGATTATGGCTACTACTCCTTCTTCCAGGATGGCTTAAAAGGCAAAGTGAAAGGCCTGGAGTTCACAGCTAACACACCACTGAGCATGTTGCATGAAAGTCTGGATGGTTTTGGTGTTGCAGCTTCTGCCACTTTGATTGACGCTGAATTGGAAGACGGCAGCCGTATTCCTGGTCAGTCTGATCGTGTGTACTCCTTAACCGCCTACTATGAAATGGAAGGTTTTGAGTTCAGGGTAGCAGCAACAGACCGTTCCGACTTCAGCACCTATCAACGTGGTGGTTCCAATAAGATTGAAACAGCTTCACGTAACGGTGTACGTTTAGTGGATGCGCAAATCAGCTATGACTTTACGCAAAGCCCGTGGGATATGCTCGAAGGTCTGCGTGTGTCGCTGCAGGGTACTAACCTGACTGACGTGGATGAAGAAACAGTGGATGACAACGGTATAGTCACCACCCGCCGTCAGTTTGGCCCTTCTTATATGCTGAACTTTAACTACTCTTTCTACTAAGAGCGGCAGGAAGACAAGCCCCTGAACTATCCTATGATTGTCAGGGGCTTTTTTATAGCCAGTGTTTATAAATGAAAACAATAAGGACAGCGCATGCAAACAGCAGTAAAAAAACTGGTGATCGCAGGAGGTGGCACTGCTGGCTGGATGGCAGCGGCCCTGCTGAAAAAGGTTTTTGGCGATACCCTGGCCATAGAATTGGTTGAATCCGAAGACATTGGCATTATTGGTGTAGGTGAAGCCACTATTCCACCTATCCAGATTTTTAATCAGTACCTGGGTCTGGACGAAAAAGAATTTCTACGTGAAACCCATGCCACCATCAAACTGGCGATCAAATTCGAAAACTGGCGGGTGCAAGGCGAAAGTTATTACCATACCTTTGGTGCACCGGGCGCCACTATGGGCGTGACCAATTTCCAACATTATTGGCTTAGGGCCAAAGAGCTGGGGTTAACAGAATCCTTATGGGACTTTGACTTAAATTACCTGTGCTGCCAGCAAGGCAAATTTAACAAAATCAAAACCCCTAACCCTGTCTACGATATGCCTTATGCCTATCATTTTGACTCAGCGCTTTATGGCAAATACCTGCGCAAACTGGCAGAACAGGCTGGTGTGATCCGCACCGAAGGCTTGATAGAGCATGTCAGGCAAAATCCGGAAACTGGCTTTGTCCAGGCTTTACAACTCAAAGATGGCCGTGAAATCGCAGGGGATTTGTTTATCGACTGCACCGGCTTACGTGGCCTGTTAATTCGCAAAACTTTAGGGGTGCCCTACGAACACTGGGACCACTACCTGCCTGCAAATAGTGCCTTGGCTGTGCCGACTGAACGTTTTGCACAGACCCTGCCCTACACCCGCAGCATAGCGCACAGTGCAGGCTGGCAATGGCGTATTCCACTAACCCATCGTAACGGCAACGGCATAGTCTATAGCTCCAGCTATTTAAGCGACGACCAGGCCTATCAAACGCTGATGAATAATCTCGATTCCAAAGCTCTGGCTGAACCGAAAAAAATCAGCTTTGAAACAGGCCGCACCACAGAGCAATGGCATAAAAACGTGGTAGCCGTTGGCTTATCCAGCGGCTTTTTGGAACCTCTGGAGTCAACCAGTATTCACCTTATTCAATCAGCCATAGTGCGGCTGATGAAAATGTTCCCCAACCGCGGCATCAGCGAGGCGCAAGTCAGGGCGTACAACGCTGAATCTAAAGATGAATTTGAAACCATCCGTGACTTTATTATTTTGCATTATCACGTTAACCAGCGCGACGACTCCGATTTTTGGCGGGATATGCGCCAGATGGCTATTCCACACCGGCTGGAGCAAAAACTAGCCTTGTTTAAAGAAACGGCCGCTATTTTTAACGACGCCAATGATATTTTCCGTGACTCGTCCTGGCTGCAGGTGATGTTAGGTCAGGGCATAGTACCGACGGATTATCATGCAGCAGCCCGTTCTTACCCCAAAGAGCTGTTACTGGACATGATGCAAAACATCCGCCAGGCCAAACAGCAGCCGCTGCATAAACTAACAGGCCACGATGAATTTTTGGATCTGTACACAAGGGCCTAAGATGCAGCAAAACCATTCCATACTGATTGCAGGTGGCGGCACAGCAGGCTGGATGACGGCCTGTTTAATGGCCCAGGCCTGGCCTGATGCGCAGATCAGCCTGATAGAATCGCCTGATATCGGCATTATTGGCGTCGGTGAAGGTTCAACCCCCAGCCTGAAGGCCTTTTTCCAACAATTAAATATTCCCGACAGCGAATGGATGAGCGCCTGTAACGCCACCTATAAAACCAATATTCGTTTTATCAACTGGAGCCCGGCTTCAGGCAACAGCAGTTACAGTCACCCTTTTATTTCGCAGCTCGATACTTTTAGTGAAAAAGCCTTTTACTCCAACTGCTTTAGCAGGCGCATGGGGTTGGACTTTGAAACCAGCCCCAACAAGTTTTTCTTTAATAGCTATCTGGCCAAGGCCGGAAAAGCCCCTATTACACCTGCCCATTTTCCGTTTCGCATTGAGTACGGCTACCACTTTGACTCGGCTTTGCTGGGCCAGTTTTTAAGGACAAAAGCACTGCAGCTTGGCGTGACGCATTGGCCACTGACCATAGAAAGCGTAACTCAAGAGCCGGATGGCCGCATTAAAGCACTGATTTGTAATGATGGCCGCGTGTTGAGTGCCGACTTATTTGTCGACTGCACAGGCTTTAGCAGTCTGCTGATGCAAAAAACTCTGGCTGTGCCCTTTCAGTCTTTTGCCAGTAATTTGTTTAACGATGCGGCAGTGGTATTGCCCACAGCCGCTTTAGCTCACTTGCCAGTCGAAACTACAGCCACAGCCTTGTCTAATGGCTGGGCCTGGCAAATTCCATTGCAGCACAGAACAGGCCATGGCTATGTCTATAGCTCAGCTTTTACCAATGCCGACAAAGCCGAGCTTGAGCTTCGCACTCAGCTGGGGTTAGTAGATTCGGCTGTACAAGCCCGGCATTTAAAGATGAAAGTGGGCCAGCTGCAGCAGCATTGGTACAAAAACTGTTTAGCCGTGGGTTTATCGCAGGGCTTTATTGAGCCTTTAGAAGCCACAGCTTTGCATCTGGTACAAACCTCGGTGCAGATTTTTATCGACCAGTATCAGTTCAGCCAAGCGACCGCCCTGCAGCAACAGCAGTACAACCAACAGATTTCCGAGCGATTTGAGCGGGTACGCGACTATATAGTGGCACATTACAAACTCAACAGCCGAGATGATAGCGACTACTGGTGCGCCAACAGAGCCAACACAGAATTGTCCGATTCGTTGCTGCAGATCCTCGACTGCTGGTATCGCCGGCATGATCTTGACCAGGAAATCAAACGCCAGCAATTAAGCTCGCATTTTGGCACTAGTTCCTGGCATTGCCTGCTGTCGGGCTATGGCATTTATCCGGCTTTGGTTGCAACGCAAGATCAGCTGGAAAAACGTCCGGATCCCTACCAGGACTTACAGCTGGACGCATTTTTTTCCGCTTGTCTGCTGAACTTTATGCCGCAACAACAACTTCTGACTATTTACCAAGGAACCTGATATGAAGTGGAGCATAGTTTTAATCCTGAGCTCTGTGCTTAGCCTGCAGGCTATAGCGAAAGAGCCTGCTGACGAGCAAAGCTGGCAGCTACAATCGCCGGATCAGCAAATCAGCCTAAAGCTTAATTTGTCGGATAAAAGCTTAAGTTACAGCGTCGACTATAAAAACAAAGCCGTGCTTAAGCCCTCCGCTTTAGGTTTTGCTTTTAAAGATCAGCCGCTGCTGCAGGCCAACTTAAAGGCCGACAAAGTACAGCATCAAAGCCACAACAGCAGCTGGCAACCGGTGTGGGGCCAGCGTTCCACCATAGTAGACAACTACAATGAAATCAGCCTGGATTTAAGCGAACAAGGCGATAAAGCAAGGCAAATGCAGCTGGTGTTTCGTGTTTACAACGACGGCGTGGCCTTTCGTTATCTGCTGCCTAAACAGCCGCACCTAAACAAAGTGGTGATCAGCGACGAGCTGACCGAATTTGCCTTTGCCCGTAACTTTTCCGCCTGGTGGATCCAGGCCTATCAGGATCAGCGTTTTGAATACCAGTATCTGAATTCGGCGTTAAGCTCGGTGAATGTGGCCCATACGCCTTTAACTTTGCTGGATAATGGCATCGCCATTTCGGTGCATGAAGCCGCTTTAGTCAATTACGCTTCGATGACGCTGCGTCATATCACCGACAACCATATCACGCTCAAAGCCGACTTAGTACCCTGGGCCAATGGCGATAAGGTCTACACTCAAACTCCTTTTCAAACGCCCTGGCGCACTATTCAAATTGCGGATTCCGAAGTGGCTTTGCTGAATTCAGACCTTATTCTGAATTTAAATGAACCAGCCGCCAAAGACACAGATGTCAGCTATATCAAACCCGGCAAATACATGGGCATTTGGTGGGAAATGCATATAGGCGAAAAGGACTGGTCACCAGGCCCGAAACAAGGCGCCACCACAGAACGCGCCATGCAATACATCGACTTTGCCAGCCAACACAATATCGACAGCGTTTTAATTGAAGGCTGGAACAAAGGCTGGGAAGGCGACTGGTGGCAAAGGCCGCCCACTTTTAGTTTTACTGAAGCGGTCGAAGGTTTTGACATAGAAAAAGTGAATAACTACGCCAAAAGCAAAGGGGTCACCTTAACAGGCCACCACGAAACAGCGGCTGGTATCAGCTACTACGAAAAACAGATGGAACAAGGTTTTGCTTATTACCAGAAGCTTGGCATTCCGTCGGTCAAAATGGGTTATGTCGGCACCCGTGTTGATCAAAAAGAGTGGCACCACGGCCAGTTGATGGTCAATCACTTCCAAAAAGTGACAGAAACAGCGGCCCGCCACAAAGTGATGGTGAACGCCCATGAAACAGTGAAAGACACCGGCTTAAGCCGCACTTACCCTAACCTGATGACGCGCGAGTCGGTACGCGGTATGGAATACAATGGTGGCAGCCCGGATACCGGCAACTTACCCAACCATACAGTGATTATTCCTTTTACCCGAGGTTTATCCGGCCCTATCGACTTTACCCCAGGCATTTTTAACTTCGACTACCAAAAATACCGGCCCAACAACAGAGTGCCCAGCACTTTGGCCAATCAGCTCGCTTTGTATGTCACCTTGTACAGCCCGCTGCAAATGGTGGCCGATTTACCGGAAAACTATCAGGGCCACCCGGCTTTTGCCTTTATCGACGCTGTGCCCACTGACTGGCAACAAAGCACAGCGCTGCAAGGCAAAATAGGCCAGTATCTGGTGATAGCACGGCAGGATAAGCATTCAGACAACTGGTACTTAGGCGCCACCAGCAATGAAGAAGCCCGCACGCTGCAGCAGCCTTTAGGCTTTCTAAAAGCAGGTGTGCGTTATCAGATGATTGCTTATACAGACGCCGCCGATTCGCACTGGGAAACCAATCCGGAAGCTTATGAAATCAAACGCAGTGAAGTGACAGCCAAAGATACCATCCCCCTGGTGTTGCAGCCCGGTGGCGGTGCTGCTATTGAATTTATTCCGCTGAAATAAAGCACGCTCTGGTGCAGAAACAACAAAGGCAGCCTAGGCTGCCTTTGTTGTTTCTGCAAAATCTTTACCGCTTAATCATGTCCAAGCGCTAAGCGTCTGGCCGCAGGCTGCACTAAGTGATTCCACCACAGCCCCAGCATCAGCAGACAAGCAAAACCAGTAGCCAGATAAAAACCATAACGCACATCACCCAACGCATCACCGACTAAGCCCATCAATAAAGGCCCTAATGCAGCCGCTAAGGCGGTAAAAGCCAGAATTAAACCTGCAGCTGCGCCATGCTGCTGCCGCGGAAAACAACTAATGCCTTTCGAGTTTAACGTTGGGTACATCATCGACATAAAAAGCCCGGACAACGGCATCAGCCATAAGGCCAGAGCTACACCGAAGAACATACTTAAGGCAAAACAGACAAAAATAGCGCTGCCAAACCAGGCCAATAAAGCTGTCCAGCTAAAGCGCAGCAGTAACCATTCCGCCAGAAAACGGCCCGCAGTACGCAGAATAAAAAATACGGTAATGGCATGAGTGGCCAGCACAGTGTAATTGCCATCGTAACTTTGCAATAAGGTAGGCAACCAGACAAAAATGGCTACTTCGGTCGCCACATAACAGGCGATGGCCAGCGAAAAACCCAGCGCGTATTTGTCTTTCACCAACGCCAGACTTTGCCAGATTGAGCTATGTTGCTGTGGCTGGTAAGCCGGATAATCCAGAAAGGACGCCATCATCAGCAACACGGCACAAATCAGCCCAGCCAGCAGATAAAGTTGAGTCCAATCGAGTGATGCTGCTATTAACAACCCCACTAAAGCCGGGCCAAAAATAGCACCTAAACCAAAAAAGCCTTCCACTCTGTTCATCAATCGGGTATGGCTCTGACAGTCAGCACTGACATCGCCGACTAAGGCCAAAGCACCGGTTTTAAATAAACCAATACTCAAACCACTAACCCCCAGCAGCAGCAGGTAATAGAGAAAACTTTCGCCAAAAATAAAAGCCACACAAGCCACAGCGTAAAGCGCCAATCCCGCCAGTATCACCTTTTTGCGGCCAAAACGGTCGGCATAACGGCCCAAAAACAAACCGGACAAACCAATAAACAACATGGGCACATAATGAAAGGCGGCGGCTTCGGTCAGACTGAGCTGAAACTGCGCTACGACTTGCGGAATAATGACGCCAACAGCATCTGTGGTCATGGCAAAAACAAAAAACATCAGGCACGTCATCCACTTCACCTGAGTAAAAGCGCTGGGCGACAGCGCAGTACTACTTATAGCTGGTGAACTAGCAGAAGTTGGTGAACTGGTATTTAAAGAGTGAAGGTGTTGCATAGATCTACCCTGTCGTGGTGCGCTGTAGCAGCGCTGATTTTTATCAGGATCTTTGGTTGTATTCACCTTAGCCGTTTATCCGGCAAGATCCATTAAAAACCGGCGCGTTTTCACCCTCCCCAGGGCACTACAGCAACGCTTCCGGTTGGTCAGATTATTTGTATCTGATTGTGCTTTAAAGCTACAACTTAATCGTTTAAGTAGCAATAAAAAACTTCATCTATTGAGTAAATTTATTTCAGCTGGGTTTCGGTTGGAGTTGGTTTGTTTAACGGAGTTTTGTTAGGGCTTGGCGGTGGGGCTTTTGAGTGAAGGGCTGGTAAGAGCGAATAATAGACTCTAACGCCCGCGTAATAGGCGCGAGCTTGCTGGCGTCCTAATTGGCGCGCCTATGTATATGATCATTCATCGATGATGAACTCTTGCTTTGCCTTTTGGATTGTTTTTGGGCCAATACCTGCAATTTTGGATAGAGATTCACAATCTAAAGCTCCTTCTTTGACTCGGTACTTAAATATTTCTTTAGCAATATTTCTATTTACACCCAAAAGAGCTTCTATCTCATCGATAGTTGCTAAATTAATATCTGGCTTACCCGCTGACGCTGGCTTTTCCTCCATGTATTCCAGAATATCTGCAATCATTAGGTATGTATGAAATACAGCCTTAGTTGCTTCGAGTTGGCCTAACTCTGCATGTACGCCTTTATTAGATAATTTATTGATCTTCTCTAACCATGAACCTAAAAAATCTACATGAGCCTTTGCAAGCTCTTTATTACTTTTTGATTCAATCGAAGCATCCATGAATGCCCAAATTCTATTTACATATTGAGTTTTACCCAACACTCTCCCATTGCCTATATCATTTGTGCAAGGGTAAAGCTGATCGGCTAGTGCTTCTATCAATCTACGACAAGTCGTTAGAGCTTGAGACCATTCTTCTTCTTTGTTTGAGGATACAGATTTAAACG
>NZ_JAIWOI010000178.1 GCF_020217005.1 Rheinheimera sp.
CAAGCATAAGCTGTTCAGAAATTGCAGGGTTTAAATCTAGAAGTTTATCGTCAACTGCATCTCTTAATAAGTCAAAACAATTACTAACAGTTCCAGAGAACTTGAGCTGCTTATATAAGTCTGACGCAAGCTCATGCGCTTTCTTTTTTACGAAATTCAAGTGGTTATTTAGGTGATTCTTGTAGTATGTACCATCATTTCCTTTTTTAAGCCTTACAAGATCAGCATAGCGCTCTTCAACAAATCCAATATTGACATATCCGCCACCGTTAGCGTCCAACTTTATGTTTATCTCTTCATTCGTAAAGTGAATTTCATGGGTTAAACCAAGTTTTTCCAGAATTTTGATATGCTTCGAGATTCCGTCCTTGTAATCACTCGTTGAAGGGTCTAGATGCTCAACCAAGAAATCAGATAAAGCTTTTAATGGGTTTACATAAGTAGAATCCCCAAGTTGAATTGAACACCATCGCTTTATTGCCTCATTTCCCACAATAGACGCAGATCTTTGTAATTTCTGAATAGCAGAAAGGATTGAGCCTTTAGGTGACTCTAGCTCGTTTAAAGATTCTTCAATTACTTGTAATGCTACTTTCTTTTCCTGCATATCACTCTCGATTTACTAATTCGTGTAACGTTTGTAAAGGGACAGACTTTAGCCCGTCCCAGTGAGCGAAGCGAGTGATTTGAACCAGTTGTCATGGGTCATTAACTAGATCCAATTCTTTCCGTAGTTTACTCAAAATAGTGAAGGAGTTAATCACAATATGCTCGCTAACAACCGGTTCGGCGCCATGAATTATCGAGTTGCGAAGAGTTATTAAAGCCCTGATTTCACCATATAGTGATTCGCTAATTTTCTCGTTTCGGAAGAGCATTTCGGATAGTTTTGCATTGGAAATATGCCGACGAGGTCTACTGGCGTATTCCATCGAAGATGTTGTTTGATACATTGAACCATACTTGGCAATTATTTCTTCAATTTGGTTGTAGTTTTTCAAGAAGTCTTCGAGGCTTCCTTTGTTTGTTTCCTCTCTTTCAGGATCTACCTGGCTCTGAAGCTTCCTGCTTTCTCTTTCAATTCTTTTGGGGGATATGACTTCAAAAATGAAATAGGTGACTGCCAGCAAAGTGGTTACAAACGCGGATTGTGCCGAGTTTATAATTATAGTGCTAAGCGATGTTCCCTTACTCTCGTATGATATAGCCAAATTTGAGAGTAACAACGTAACAACGGAAGATAGAGTTACAAATATTAGTAAAGTGAAATACCTGTTTTTAAGGCTTTCTACAGCCTCGACTAAAGTTTCATCCTCAAGCTCTTCACGACTTAGTTCATTGCGGAAAAATATGAATCCTGTGAGAGTTAACCCGTAGACCCCTGCTAGCACTTGTGCGGAAGTTGAAAATAGATATAGAACTTGGTTCTCGTTGAGTACCAATATTGGATTTTTTGTACCTACATAGCTTGTAGTTGTCGCCAAGATCATAAAGGCAATACCGAAAAGGCCAATGATTCTTGATGGTGCCCAGTAATTTTGCATTTGAACCCTGACGCTTTGATCTATGGTAATTAATTACAATCAATGACTGTTAGCAGCGGCCAAAAGCGTGCTGACCCATTTTTACTTTTCTCTGGCGTGTTATTTTTAGATTGGTCCACGCTAAGTATCTAAATTAGAGCATTTTTCCTTTTTCAGCAACAAACAAATGTGCCTGTTGATTTGCTCCAAGAGTGCCTGTTTTATAGTTAGGGCAAATAACACTGTGTATTAGTCCAGAGATATAACCAAAATCAGCTTCACGAACAAAACAGAACTCAACCAAAGCGAGGATGGGTGTAGTACTAAGCAGACCGTGTTTCGCAGGGATAGCGAAACAACACGCTTCGCTGCCCCCCATGGACGTATTTACGGCGTGTCTGTGTGGACTATACCCATTCCGCAGCCGCCTCACTCGCTACACCAAAGTTTACTTTTGAGCGCACCACCTAAACCCTAAGGCAACTGAACTTTATAACCCTTCATATGCTTTAAATACGCCACTAAGTAATCAATATCCTGGCTACTGAACTGCGGGAAAGTGGGCATTTTGCTTTTGTATCTGTAGCCGGAGGCATTCGGGATAAAGGCTTTTAGGTTATCGTCAGTCCAGTATTCGGTAACATTTTTTGGTGCGTTTAGCTCAGGGCCTAACTCACCGCCTTGCAGGTTGATGGAATGACAGCTGATGCAGCTTTGTTTAAACAGCAAAAAGCCCTGATAAGCGGCTGAGTTTTGTGGCGCATTGGTTGGATAGAGTTTGGGGTAACGTTGCTGAAAACTGACCAGCTCCAATTTCACCAGTTGATAAGGCCAGGGCCTGGTTTTTTCGACAGCTTTGCCTTGTTTCCATACCAGATAAAATGGCGCAGGCGATACCATGGCTTTGCCCTGGGCGACTAACGCAAAGTCAAAATCCTTTTTGCCGCTTTCAGCAAATACCAATACGGCCTGGTCGTCCAGCAAAAACTCCAGTGGCATGCTGGGCGCGTAGCCGTCAGAAGCGGTTAACACCACTTCATCTGCGGCCTGGCCCGGCTTATAACCAGCAGCTTTTAACAGTTGCAGTAAAGACACACCATCAAAACTTTTGTCGCTGTTGTAGACAGGGTCAAACAGCTTGATCTGCTGCACTGGTACTTTTTGTTTAATCTCGGCCAGCGTCCAGCTTAGCTTCTGATCAGGCAGCTGAATATCCAGGCTTTGGGCATAAAGCGCTGAAGATAAAACACCACAAAACAAAAACAACACCGCTGCCAAACCTCTGTTCATAGCTGCTCCTGCCTTTTCAATTGATAACGGCCTGCTCTGTCTTTAAAAGTTACAGGGCCGGATTTTCCAAATTCAGTTTAGCTCTACTACAGCCAGCAGCGCCTCATGATCCGAAGGATATAAGCCGTTGTATCTTCTGTTATCTACCTGATAACTGCTGACCTGCAGGTTTTTACTTACAAAAATAAAATCAATGGTTTGGCTTGGGCTATTGGGCTCGCGGCCAAAACCGTTAAAAGTACCGGCATTTTTGGAATGCTTTTGTTTAGCCACTAAAGCACTGTCGTTTAAGCTTTTGCTCAGCGCCTTATAGGGCTCGCTGCCGGGCTCGACATTCAAATCGCCGGTCAGTAGCACTTTGCTGTTGGCCGCTAACTGTTCCGCCTCAGCTTTTAGCAACAAGGCACTTTGCAGCTGCGCCTGCTGGCCCATATGGTCAAAATGGGTGTTCAAAAAGTAAAAACTCTGGCCGGATTTCAGCGCTTTAAACTGAGTTTTAGTAAAAGTGCGGTTTAAGGCGGCGTCCCAGCCTTTGGAGACCTGTTCAGGCGTTTCTGACAGCCATAAAGTTTTGGCCGACAGCAGCTGTAGCTTGTCTTTGCGATACAAAACCGCCGTGCTTTCGCCTTTGGTTTTGCCATCATCTCTGCCTTCACCAAACCATTGATACTGAGGCAACATGGCGATTAAATCATGCACCTGAAACAGTTCAGCTTCCTGTAAACCAATCAGGTCAGGCTGCTGAGTTTGAATTAAGTGTGCCAGCAAGAACTTACGCTCAGGCCAGTACTGCGGCGTACCTTCGGCCTCACAGTAACCACACCTAATGTTATAACTCATTAGTTTTAATTGTTCGGCTTGGGCCAGCTCAGGGAAAGCCAGAAGGGATAAAATAATCAGTAACAGTTTCATGCAGTTAGCCTGTTCAGGTAAAAAGAAGAAACCACATTAGCCTAACAACTTTGCCGTATTATTAATTCAGATGGCATTAAAAGGTCAGCGCCAAATTCGCCTGACAACAAAATACGGGCAGCAGTGCGGCCTTTTTCGTCGCTGTGCTGGGCTATAGTGGTCAGGCTGGGGTAAGCGCGTTCTGCTTCATCAATACCGTCGAAACCAACCACCACTAAATCGTCTGGAATAGTAATGTCCAGCTCACGGGCCACTGCCATAGCAGCCAGGGCTATACGGTCGCTCATGCACAGCAGTACTTGAGGTCGGGGGTACTGGGTTAACGCTTCGCGGGCTGCTATTAACGCAAAATGGTGGGTATTAACAGGAATATGCCAAACCGCATCTGCTGGCAAGTCGCGGCCCTGCTCCTGCACTGCGGCTAAATAACCATCCAAACGGCGGCGCGAAATAGCTTGTTCTGTGCTGTACAGCTCATGCGGCTGAATACGACAAACCCGGTCTGATTCTATTAAACGCAGCCCCAACACCGCCACTTTACCCGGCATTTTTTTCAAGGCATGTTCGGCAATACGATGGGCTGCTGCGTAGTTGTCGACGTTCACCGACATCACATGGTCCAGGTTGCAGTCCACTGTGATCAAAGGCTTACCACTTTTGATAATACGTTGCAGCTGCTCAGGGTTGCTGGGCGCACCATACAAAATAAAAGCGTCGGGTACAGCTTCGGCGCTACTGCTGCTGGTATCGTGACGGCCAGACAACAACAGCATATCCATGCCCTGTTCCTGCAGCACTTCGGCCACACCTTTAATAAACTGATTAGCAACAGGGTCGCTGACTGAATACTCCAGCGTGTCTGACAATAAAATCGCCACTATGCCGGAGCGGCCGGTACGCAAACTGCGGGCTGCGGCGTTTGGGCCGTCGTAACCCAATTCAGTGCATTGTTGCAAAATACGCTGGCGTAATTCAGGGGAAAGTTGGTCAGGTCTGTTATAGGCATTGGATACAGTAGCCACTGACACTCCCAGATAAGAAGCGACAGTTTTTAAATTGAGTTTTTTTGGTTTTTCAGTTGCCGACACAGCTATAACACCCGATTTTAGTTCAGGCTTTATCATGCCTGTTCAGTCAAGGAATTGCCAGCTCCTGAAGCTGGTAATGTAAGGGTTACCAACAGCCCCGCGCCCTGATTTTGCATGCTTAAACTACCACCATGAGCTTCGGCTATATCACGGCATAAAGTTAAACCTATGCCTGAGCCATTTTCTTTGCTGGTGTAAAAAGGCACCATGGCATGAGCCAGAGCTTCGCTAGTCATACCACCACCGGCGTCCTGCAAACGAATAAGCAACTGCTCCGGCAGTTCGGTAAAACTCAGTTGGATTTGTTCTGGGTTTGAACCCGATTCATGGGCGTTTTTTAATAGATTTAACAGCAACTGCGACCACTGCAACGAGTCGGCCAACCAGACACGGCGTGGCAAATCACCCTCTAGTTCAAACTCATACTGATCCTGCAATTGGTTAATCAGCCGCGCCCATTGCACAGGTGCCAATACTGGCGTCGGTAGTTTGGCAAACTGAATATAGGATTGTAAAAACTGATTTAAATGCTGCTGACGTTCACTGATGGTCTGGAAAATTTGTTGCAACTGTTTGTGCTGCAGCTCTGTAGCGACCAGTTGGCCTGAGTAAGCCAGTGAAGACAAAGGCGCCAGCGTATTATTTAATTCGTGCCCTATCACCCGCAGCAGTTTTTTCCAGGCTTTGACTTCTTCGCGGTGAATTTCACGGGTCATAGGTTTAAGTAAATACAGCTGATGCGGTTTTTGATTTAGCGAAAAACTACTTACCGACAAATGCCAAATCGATACAGGTTCGCCTAAATGCAGCAAACCCTGTTGTCCACTTTGAATGGCCAAAGCCAGTTCAGGTAATTTGGCAGTTAATTCAGAAAACAACAGGCCTTCAAACTTCAGGCCCTGATGCAATAAAACCCGGGCTGCCGGATTGGTCATCAGCACCCGACCAGTCTGATCGGTCAGTACCATAGCACTGGGACTGGATTGCAATACGGTATCGAGCAGTAATTCACGCTGATACAAAGTGGCGCGTTCCTGCCGCAGTTGTGCCGACATTTGCTGCAATACTTCCGCTAAAGGTTTGAGCTCGCGTAACAGCTGCCTATTGGCATCGACATTAAAACTGCCGTCCTGCAGGTTTTGCGCATGTAAATTCAGTGCTTCAATTTCCTGCAGTAAAGGACTTAACGCAAAGTGCAGCACCAGCAACACCAGTAATACAAAACCACTGAACAGCAGATACCAGAGCGGTTCAGCCTGCAGAGAAAACAAAAGCAAAAAAGCCGGCACTAATAGGGCCAGCACCAGCAGATATAAACGCCTGATCAACTGCATAAGAAATTACACTGGTTCAATGCCATAAAACTCCATGCGCCTGTACAAGGCCTGACGGCTAATGCCCAATTGTTTAGCAGCTCTTGCTACTACCCCCTGAGCCTGTTGCAAGGCCTGTTCTATCTGCTCTTTGTCCAAATCATCCAGGGCTTTTTTCGCTGAGTTATGCTCTTGTGGCAAAGCTAAATCAGTAGCGTCAATTTCATCAGCCAAAGTCAGCAATAAAGCGCGCTGACATAAATTCTGCAGCTCACGTACATTGCCAGGCCAGGGGTAACTTTGCAGCGCCTGTTCTGCAGCTTTGGTCAGGCTTTTTTGGCCTGCTAAAAAATGCCGCGCCAGAGGCACTATGTCGTCCACTCTGTCTTTCAGTGCTGGCAAATGCAATTGCACTACGTTGATGCGGTAATACAAATCCTGCCGGAAGCTGCCTGCTGCTATGGCTTTGGTTAAATCGGCATTGGTGGCGCTGATAATACGCACATCCACTTTACGGGTCTGACTGGAGCCTAAACGCTCAAACTCACCGGTTTGTAACACCCGCAGTAACTTCATCTGGCCTGATAACGACAGGTTGCCAATTTCATCCAGAAATAAAGTGCCGCCATCTGCTGCTTCAAAACGGCCAATACGGGTTTTAGTGACACCGCTGTAGGCTCCGGCTTCGGCGCCAAAGAGTTCTGCTTCCATTAAATCGGCAGGCAAAGCGCCCATATTTACTTTGATCAGCGGCTGTTGTTTACGACTGGAATTGGCATGCAGCACCTGAGCTATGCCCTCTTTACCAGCGCCGTTTTCACCTGTGATCAAAACTGCTGCGTTGCTGGGCGCCAGTTGCAAGGTCATTTGCAGCAGTTGTTCCATGGCAGTGCTTGTAAACACTAAGCCGCATAAGTCTTTACCGGCAAACAGGCCTAACCTTTCCTGCTGCTTGCGCTCGGCTTTCTGGTTTTGTTCGGTCAGTTGTTTGATTTTCAGTGCGTTCGCCACTGTGGTTAGTAAACGCTGGTCATCCCATGGCTTGGCGATATAGTCGGTAGCACCGGCTTTCACCAGTTCCACCACCATATCCAAATGAGTCCAGGCCGTCAGCAGCACTACAGGAATGGCCGGGTAATCAGATCGCAGCTGATAAAACAGCGCTTTGCCCTGGGCACCACTCATTTCGCCTTGAGCAAAATTCATATCCTGCAAAATCAGATCAATAGATTGCTGCTGCAAAATGCTTTTAGCCAGAGCCGGATGTTGCGCAATAAAGACCTGATAACCCTGCAACTGAAACAGGGTCATCAGGGCGGTGCAAACCGCCTCGTTATCATCGATGACCAGTATTTTTTTCATAAGGTCTTAGTTGCTGTTGCTGGAGATATCCGTGTTGCTATTCTGGCAGGATACCATGTGGCCAGTGTGACACAAAGTAGCAATAAAACCATGGTCAGCAGCGGCAGCCAGACTGGTACTGCAGGTATGCTAATCACCTTGGCCAGACTGATATTAAGAGCATAACAAACCAGAATACCAAAGCCCGCACCTATGGCTGTGGTCAGCCAGCTTTCGCTTAATACATCCAATAACACCCGCGCTTTACTGGCGCCCAAGGCTCGTTTAATCCCTACTTCTTTTTGCATTTGCAGCGCATGGAAATGGGCGTGACTGTAGGCTGATATCATAGCCACCAGCAGCATCAGACCACTTAATACGGCGAGTAAAGTAGCTAAACCAATTTCAGAGCGAAATACTTCGTCACGGTTTTCATCCATGCGCATAACAGTGCCAATATCCATTTCAGGTTCGGCATTTCTGATCACATCTGTTAATTGCTGACGCACAACTTCAGACTGACCAGGAGCTACCCGGACCATCAACTGATAACCCATCTCAGCTCTGGCCATAGGCACAAAATTGATTGCGCCGAACAAAGGATCACTGGCATATCGCTGCGAATAAAAATCAGACACTACACCAACCACTGTGCCCTGATTGGTTGATTTCCCAATAGGGTTTTGTTCTAAAAACAGCTGCTTCGCCAGCTTTTCAGTCAGAATAATATTTTGAGTGCCTTTATCCAGTTCGGTCAGCTCTCTGCCTGCGACTAACTGAGTGCCAAGCACCTGAAAAATCTGGCCACCTGTATTGTAATAAGGCGCGGAATCAACATTGCTTTCGTCCTGACGGTCAGTTTCAAAGATGTTTGAGTTGGAGCCGCCCTGACGTAACGGGATCTGATTAGTGTATTCAGCAGCCTCTACATCTGGAATTAAACGTACAGCTGCCAGTTGACGACTAATGACTTCGGACAATGCAGGCTCAACCCGCATCGCCGCACTGGTTGGTTTTACTCTTACGGTCAGAATTTGCTCCAGCGCCAGGCCTGTAGGCTGCTGCACCAGCTCTTTGGCTGCGCTTGCGAGTAACAAGGAGTTGACAACCAAACCTAAGGTCACAGCTAGTTGCAGCAGTAATAAGGCTGTCACCACTTTGCGGCGCAATAAGGATTTAATAATTAAATGCACTGACATAATAAGCTCCTTATTGTTTTAACTGTTGATTCAGCGGGCTGAATGAGGTTTTTAAGGCTGGATACAAGGTCACCAGATAGCTGATTAGCAGCACAAACAACGCCATGACGCCTAACATCTGCCAGTCCCAATTTGCCAAAGCTCTGGTACTGGGTAATAAAGAGTTGATGGTCCATAAGCCCAGCTGCGCAAAGAATAAAGCTGCGGCAAAAGCTAAAGCGGAACTTAATAACACATCCGCCATAATCTGGCTTTGTAACTGCCAGCGGCTGGCACCTAAAGCCCGGCGTAAACTGAATTCATACTGGTTCGCCATATAACGGTTCAGTGATAAATGACTGGCGTTGACTACACAAACCAACAGGAATAATGAAGCCACTAAAGCAAAAGCATCCAGTTGGTCATTGGTCGCACGCATGGCTTTTTGCACATCCAGAATATTGTCGAGCTTATTGCCTTCCGGGCGCTCATGACGGCCAGCAGCTTTTTCATCGGCCACCAGGTTTTTCAGAAATTGTTGGTACTGCCGCACTTTTTCCGGGCTATCTAATTGCACCCAAAACTGCAGCTGATTAGCAAAATTGGTTCTGGCCATTTGCGGGTAAGTGGCCATATTACCATCCCAATCCACATCAAAATATGAGTTCTGGGTATTGGACTGAATTGCCAAATCGTAAGCCGTTTCCAGCGGAATATAGATATCTTCAGCAGGTTCAGCGGAACGACGACCATTCACATCATACAAACGGGGTAACATAGCCCAGTCGTCCAAAACGCCTATGACTGTATACAGCTTGTCATCAATCAGCATCTCCTGCCCGACCACATCAGTGCGGCTAAAAAACTTCAACGCGGTATTTTTACTAATCACCACTTCCATCCGCGCTTTGTTATCGGGCCAGGTTTCGCCATGTAAAAAAGGCACATTAAACAGCTTAAAAAAATCACGCTGGGTTATACGCAGCTCCACCTGACTGGGTGTAGCCTGCTGATTTTCCACTGTTTTGGCGTAAGCATCACTGGAAAACATCGCGGCTTCGGCTGAAGTAATACCGCTGCCACTCATCTTCTGCATATCCATGTAACTCATGACCCGGGGCGGCTCAAAACAGTCGGTGCAATCTCCAGGCACTGAGTTGATGCGAGCCATAAATAAAGTGGCACTTTTTTCCGGTATAGGGTCTCGGTTCATCCAATAATACAAAGTGGCGTTACTGAAAAAAGTACCCAAACCTAAACTTAAAATCAGTAAAGTTAAAGCATAAGGCAAAGGTGCTCTTTTAATACTGAACCAACTCAGCTTCAGGTTATGAATTAAGGCGTCCATCTTAAGC
>NZ_JAIWOI010000179.1 GCF_020217005.1 Rheinheimera sp.
TCCTGCTGCTGTTAAAGGTTCGTACCCCAGTGGTTCATATAAAGTCGCGTCATTCAGCTGTCCATCGACAATCTGAATATGACGGTTGGCTCGACGGGCCTGATCCGGGTCGTGTGTCACCATCAATATGGTGCAGCCTTGCTGATTAATCTTTTCCAGCAGCTCCATCACCTGGCGAGCCATCAGTGAGTCCAGATTCCCTGTAGGTTCATCCGCCAGCAGAATACGTGGTTCACCGGCAATAGCACGGGCTATAGCCACACGTTGCTGCTGACCACCAGACAGCTGGCTCGGGTGATAGTCACGGCGCGCCGCTAAACCCACTGTTTCCAGCGCCTGTTCCACCCGGCGTTTACGCTCAGCCGCACTAAAACCACGGTAACGCAGCGGCAGTTCGATATTGTCGAACAAGCTGAAATCTTTAATCAGGTTAAAGCCCTGAAAAATAAAGCCTATTTTTTCATTGCGAAGAGCGGACAATTCCCGGTCCGATAAGCCTTTCACAGAGCGGCCGTCCAGCAAATAATCGCCCTGATCAAAACTTTCTAAAGTGCCAAGCACATTCAGCAAGGTGGATTTACCAGAACCTGATGGACCTGTTAAAGCGGCAAATTCTCCTTCGTTCACCTGCAGATTAATCTGACGCAGGGCATGAGTTTCAATTAAGTCGGTTCGGAAAATTTTGCTCAGGTTATTAATTTTAATCATGATTTTCTCCTTTAGGGCTCAAGCCCCAGATTCCTGTGAAAGCCTTAGTCCTGTGAAAGCCTTAGTTCAGTTGAACTCTGTCTTGTTGTTTAAATTCATCCAGATTAGAAATGACCCATTGATCACCTTCTTTGGCGCCTTGTAAAATTTCGACGTACTGCACTGAGGATGCACCTAACACCACAGGGGTTTTGACCGCCAGATTGTTAGTGACCTGATACGCAATGCGGCTGGCGCCAGAGCCAACAAAATCGCCACGCTTGATGCGAAGTACATTGTCTTTTTGTTCAATAATGACGCGGGCTGATAAACGCTGGTTCTGACGTAAACTGGTGCTGTCATTCTGAGAAAAACGGACACGGGCTGTGACTAAGTTGTCTTTGACTTCAGGCGCTATATGGCTCAGCTCACCTTTGAGTTGCTGATTGCCCAAATTCACTTCAACCGGCATGCCTACAGCTAAATCGCGGATGTAACTTTCCTGCACTGAAAGTTCGGCTTCGTAACGGCTTAAATCGATCACTGTTAACAAACCTGTGCCGGCCAGTACATGGCTTTGCTGCTCGACCAGCCAGTTACCGACCTGACCCGTAACAGGAGCTTTAATTTGCAAAGCCGCCAGTTTCCTGTCTAGTTCTGCAACCACCAGAGCCTGACGGGCTAAGGCGGACTGACCAGACTTTTTTTCAAAATTCAGCTTATCTGAAGCCAAAGCCACTTTACGTTTGGCGTGATCAAATTCCAGTTCGGCTTGCAATAACTTGTCTTTGGCCACGTCGTAATCCAACTGACGAATCACGCCCACTTTGATCGACTGTTCAGCCCTGGCCAGCTCACGTTTGGCTGCAACTAAATTCACTTGAGCTGTGTTTTGCACTTGCTCCATATCCAGCTGCAGTTCACGGGCTAACAAAGTGGAACGTTCAAAGTCTGATTCCATACTGGCCAGCAAAGCCCGTTGTTGCTCCAGCTCGTTGTCCAAAGCCGGACTGGAGACCACTGCCAGCAAATCGCCTAATTGCACTGCTTCTCCTGGCTGTTTCAGATACTGCACCTGGCCTGCTTCCTGACTAAATAAGGTCGGAGCATTGGCCGCTACTACCCGGCCCTGTACCGATAAATCCCGGGTAAAACTGCCACGTTCCACTATCGCCAGTTGCACCTGATCCTTAGGTAACACCAAAGAGGCCTGGGCCGAACTGGCCGCCAGCAGGCTATAACTGATATAACTGATCCCAGCCATAAACAAAGTTGCGAGCACAGGGCGGCGCCACTGTCTTGCTTTCGTAGGTTGGATTTGAATATCCTGATTTTCTGTGCCCTGGATCATCACTGTTCTCCGTCATCTGATTAACCAGATATAGCAGGGACCGTGCCATCACAAAAACCACACGCAAGCCATTGTTTTATAATGAAATAAAGAAAACACACTTACTAGTTAAAACTGTCCGCGGACAGAAAAAGTGTCCGCTTAAATCAACCGGACAGCTGGAAACCAAGGAGCAACAATGCATTATTTATTGCAGTATCAAACCTCAGCGGACTACCTGGAAAAGCGGGTGTTGTTTCGTGCAGAACACTTGCAGCTGGCCTGGTTGGCCGCAGAGCGGGGAGAGTTGATATTAGGCGGAGCTGTGGGCGAGCCCGTCGAAAGTGCTTTGCTGCTGTTTAATGTGGCCGATCCGGCGCAAGTCAAAGCCTTTGCCGAAGCCGATCCTTATGTAAAGAACGGCCTGGTCAGCAGCTACCGTATTCTGCCATGGCATACGGTAGTGGGCCATGACGCAGCAACACCTGTTCGCTAACGATTAAAATGGGGTCAGATCACATTGTTAACAGTTAACAATGTGATCTGACCCCATTTTCTATTTTTTCTGCCACTGACCGTTTAGTTGAATGTATTGGCCGGCTTCGGTTTTTTCTATGGCTTTTTGGCCTGCAATAGCTTCAACATCAGCCAGCTGGATGCCATTTTTAGCGGCCAGTTTCTGATACTCAGCTTTGCGGGCTTTGTTAATTAACTCCGCTATTTCTTTGGCTTGTGCTGATGAGGTTACTACACCTAAATAGCCATTAGGTTGTTCTCCTACCAGGCCCTGGCTTTTCGCAGAACTTAAGGCCGACATCGCTTGTTGTAAATCCATAGCCAGCACGGGCAGACTGACAGCAAATACAGCGGATACGATTAATTTAGTTAAAGTTTTCATACCTGGGCTTCCTTAAAATAAACCACTGGAATCACTAATCAGCTCGTCCAGTTCTTTGTCCACTTTAATCAAAATTTCATGCTGAATTTTGACATTCAAATTGATATTAATAGGCTCATTTGGCATAGCCACCTGCACTGTTGGTGTGCAGGCTGTGGTTACTAAAATAGCCAAACAAAGGCTCAGGCCTTGTTTCACAAGCTCCCCCTGACGTACAGCCTTTGGCCGTGAACATTGTGTATCCTGCCAATATCGCATCATCACTCCTTGCGGGCGTCTTTGGCTTTTTCGGCGGCCAGACGCTGTTGAACCCGTTTTTTCACTAAGTCACTGACCTGACCGGCCAACTGCAAGCTGGTGATCATAGCCGGTAAATTCTCTTCTAAATGAATACTGAAATTCACAGCCCGACCTTGTTCAAAATCCGGGTTATTACCTTCCAGTTTCAGTGCCAGTAACAGCAGACCTTCTTTACTGTAACTAACTGCAGCAGATAACGCCGAAAAATGGAAATTTTGCAGCGCCTGCACCACTATGTTCATGCCCTGATTGGACTGTGCCATAGCCCGAGCTTTGTCAGACTGATAGG
This sequence comes from Rheinheimera sp., assembly GCF_020217005.1. GTDB lineage: Bacteria > Pseudomonadota > Gammaproteobacteria > Enterobacterales > Alteromonadaceae > Pararheinheimera. The sequence continues at coordinate 3,505 of NZ_JAIWOI010000179.1, forward strand.
CAATTTTACCTCCCGGAGCCAAAGCTGCGACTGCCCCCTGAGCAACAGTCAATTTGCCTTGCTCTATGCTCAGAGGCAAAGTTCCGGATAAGGTTCCCTGCCCTGTCATATCTGCGCTGGGATGTTGCTTCAGCAACTCTGCCAACTGCAATTTATCCAGTTGCAACAAGACTTTCGTGTCTTGAGTTAAATCTATCTGCTGCGGTATTGCTGTGACCTGCCCACCAAATAAAGCAAGCTGTAGCTGCTTCAAACCTAACCGACCTTTAAACCAGTCCGGCGCTGTTGTGTTGTAGACCGCATTTAACGCTAAAGGTCCCATGATCAGGCCATGGTTGATCTGTTGCACCTTCAGATCTTCAGTCTGCACTGTCCAGTCCTTACCCTGGCTGAACAGCTGCAACTGAGCACTTAAACCACTGAACACTGTCCTGTCGTAAATACCTGTTAAATCACGCAGTACCAGTTTTGTTTGCTGCCCGGTCAGTGACATACGACTGAGGTCAAACCCGAACTGGCCTTGACCCGAAGCTTTGCCTTTTTGCAGCGTCAGCAGTTCAGGCCAAAAAGGTCCAAGCTGCAGCGGATTACCGGCCAGAAAAAACACTTCAGGCAATGTCCAACTGACATTCAGCCTTTGTTCTGCCAACTGAACTTTATGCTCAAGCGACAAAGACAAACTATTGCTTAAGCGCCCCTGGATTTGAGCTTGCCCCTGCTGGTAAAAAGCCGTGCCAGACCAGCTCCAGTCCAGAGTGTTTAACATCGGCTGTTGTAACTGTTTTAACTCAACTGACAACTCACTTTTTAGTTGCGTCTTAGCCCACTCAGCCGGATCCAGTTCGAGCTGCAGTGATTTTGCATGCAGTTGCAGCTGTTGGATCAGTAGTGCAGGTTGGCTATAACCCGTTGTTAACTCTACCGGTGTTGTGGCTTCTACTTGCAGTTGGTTGTTGTGCCAAACAGCACGTCCGCTAAACTTTAACTCCAAATCGGTGAACTGATGCTGTTGCCAGTTTAGTTTGCTGCTGGCAAGACTCAACACAAACTCAGGGACCTGCAACTGTTCAGCTTGAGGGGTGATCACCGCTTTCAGCGCCAACTTCAAATCACCAACGCCTTCAATAAATACCGCCTGTTGATTGGCCAGTTGCAACTGTATTTGCTGATTGTGCTCGCTATAACTTAAGGAGCCGGCCAGCTGGCAGTCAGTTTGCGCAGTCGTAGTCAGCTTAGTATTCAGGCCGGCACAAGGCAGTGAGACTTCAATCAAATCAAATGACACTATCTTGGGCAACCAGAGTGGTAATGCTGGCGTTGATGACGCGACCTGCGGTTCTGTTTCGCCAGAGTATGATGTCCCTTGCAAATTCAACTGAGCTTTCAGCGATTGAGCTTTGACCAGGTCGAGCGGCCAGGGCCAGCCCGTCCAGCCAAGTTCCAGCTGTTCAAGTTGCAATTGCTGTTGGCCAGCATATGGCAGCTTGAACGACAATTGCTCAACACTCACGCCATCCCAGGACAAATTAACACCTTGCCACTGTGGACTAAGTTGATTCCACCAGAATTTAATTTGGATAAAACCATACAAAGCGCCGAGCAGCAGCAATAGCAGCAGATTCCACTTTAACCAGGAGCTTGATTGTCTTGCGCCAGAACCAGCTTTTAACACTTTATTCCCTCTGTATTTCTTCACACTATGAGTCACAAGGCAGAGCTGTGAATGAATTCAATGCCTTAGTCTGGCGCTAACCACCAAAGCCAGCCAGAACTTTTGAGCCTGTGTTCATGGCATTGTATCGTTTTGTTACATAGTTGTATCTTTTTAAGCCAAAAGAAACGTGCTCTAATCGGGCTATTAACAAGGAGGAACCTATGAACAAATCCAGATTGGCCGTCGCTGTAGCTTTTGCCGTCACCCTCGCCGCCTGTAGCACTCAAACTCAAAGCAATTTACCTGCAGGCGTAACATTAGTTGAACAATCCAAGCCGCAGCAAGGCATTCATATTCCTTATAAAAAGTATCAGTTGGACAATGGTTTAACCCTGATAGTTCATGAAGACAATTCAGATCCACTGGTGCATGTTGACGTGACTTACCATGTAGGTTCCGCCCGTGAAGAGTTAGGTAAATCAGGTTTTGCTCACTTCTTTGAACATATGATGTTTCAGGGGTCCGAAAACGTTGGCGACGAACAGCATTTTAAAATCATTACCGAAGCTGGCGGCACGTTAAACGGTACTACCAACTCAGATCGCACTAACTACTTCGAAACTGTTCCTGTCAATCAGGTTGAAAAAATGCTGTGGTTAGAAGCAGACCGTATGGGATTTTTGCTGGACGCTGTGACAGAAAAGAAATTTGAAGTTCAGCGTGAAACCGTCAAAAACGAACGGGGTCAGCGCGTAGATAACCAGCCCTATGGCAGGTTAAGTGAGCGTGTATCTCAAGCTTTGTATCCGGATGGTCACCCTTACTCCTGGCCTGTTATTGGCTACATGGATGATTTAAACCGCGCCAACGTCAATGATGTAAAAGCCTTTTTCCTGCGCTGGTACGGTCCAAACAACGCCACTTTAACAGTAGGTGGCGCAGTAAAAGCCGAAGACATTTTACCTATGGTGCAAAAGTATTTTGGTTCAATTCCGCGTGGTCCGGAAGTGTCTGATGCAGCCAAATCTTTAGTCAAGTTGCCTGAAACCCGTTATATCTCAATGGAAGACAATGTGCATTTGCCGTTGCTGTACATCAGCTATCCGACTGCTTATGCTAATCACAAAGACGAAGCCGCTTTGGATATTTTGTCAGAGATTTTAGGTGGCGGTAACAACTCGTTGCTGTATAAAAATCTGGTAAAAAATCAGCTGGCCGTGCAAGCCGCTGTATCACACCCATGCCGTGAATTATCTTGTGAATTCTCTTTGTATGCTCTGCCGCATCCGGCTTCGGGCAAAAATCTGGCCGATATAGAACAGATCATTCGTGCCAGTCTGACAGAATTTGAACAACGTGGTGTGACAGACGACGACTTGTTAAAAGTCAAAGCCAAGATGGAAGCAAGCAGCATTTTTGGTCTGCAAAGTGTCGCAGGTAAAGTCAGTCAGTTAGCGGCCAGTCAAACCTTCCAGGGCAAGCCAGACACTATTGCTGACGATATAGCCCGTTACAACGCCGTGACCAAAGAAGACGTAATGCGGGTGTACAACAGCTACATTAAAGGCCAGCATTCTGTCGTGATGAGCGTGGTGCCAAAAGGTAAAAAACAGCTGATCGCTAAAGCCGATAATTTCACCCCTGTTAAACATGACTTTGGTGGCCCGTCAAAAACCAAAGCGGAAGATTTACAGGTCCGTAAAGCGAGCGATAACTTTGATCGCAGCAAACAACCTATGGCTGGCATGAACCCAGCTGTAGAGTTGCCGGCCACCTGGACTATGGACTTGGGCAATGGCATTAAAGTGTTAGGCAGTCAAAGCACCGAAACCCCTACCACCTCTTTATTGCTGAAAATCCCGGTTGGTAGCTATTACGAAACAGCAGATAAAGCCGGTGTATCGGCCTTATTGGCTGCCATTTTGAATGAAAGCACAGAGAACTACACCACAGAGCAAATGAGTCTGGAGCTGGAAAAACTGGGCAGCAGCATCAGCATCAGCTCCGGTGACAGCTACATCGATGTGTTTGTCTCCAGCTTAAGTAAAAATCTGCCACAAACCTTAAAGTTGTTAGAAGAAAAGTTACGTAGTCCTGGTTTTAAAGCTGAAGACTTTAGCCGCCTGCAACAGCAGACACTGCAAGGTATACAGCATAGCGCAACAAACCCGGCGTATCTGGCGGCGACGGCTTATAACAAAATGATGTTTGACGGCAGTATTGCCGCTTTACCTAACGAAGGCACACTGGAATCTGTCAGCAAACTGACGCTGGATGATGTGAAGAACTGGTATCAGACTCACTTTAAACCTGCAGGTGGTCAGTTGATTGTGGTGTCCGATTTAGCTAAGGACAAAGTGGCGTCGGAGTTAAAAACCCAGTTGGCTGACTGGCAAGGTCAAGGCCCGGCACTTCAGATCAACACAGGTCAGATGAAAGCCAAGCCTGGCACTATTTATCTGCTGGATAAACCTGATGCACCTCAGTCTGAAATTCGCATTGGTAAGCGTTCACTGACACAGGACATCACAGGAGAGTTCTACCAGGCCAGCCTGATGAACTTTGTCTTAGGTGGCACTTTTAATAGCCGTATCAACCTGAATCTGCGTGAAGATAAAGGTTATACCTATGGAGCCCGTGCTGGCTTTATCGCTGACAAGTTTGCAGGTACTTACACCGCCTCTGCTGCCGTGCGTGCTGATGCGACAGCAGACTCTATCCGTCAATTTATCAATGAACTGGATGCATTCCAGCAAAAAGGTATTGCCGATGACGAGCTGGCCTTTATGCGTCTGGCGATTAACCAATCCGATGCACTGAAGTACGAAACCCCTAATGCCAAATTAGGCTTTATGGCGCAAATTCTGGAATTTAACTTAACACCTGACTTTGTCCGTGAGCGCAATCAGCTTGTGTCCACCATCAGTAAAGAACAAATTAACGCTCTGGCAGCCAAACACTTAAACACCAAAGAAATGACTATTTTGGTGGTGGGAGATGCCAAAAGCTTAACGCCTGAACTGGAAAAACTGGGTTATCCGGTAGAAAAGATCAGCCTCTGAACCGCTGAATTAATAAAAAGGCCACCTGTCGGTGGTCTTTTTATATAGCGCAGCCGTAACCTGAACCCGGACTCGGGGCTCCGGCTTAACAATTCAACTATTTGGTTACAAATTTATCCCATAATTCCATAGGTGAAAGCATGTTTGCTCGCTACACTATAGCTGTCATTTGTCCGGCTTTTGGCTGCTCTGCTGCACGAAAAAAGCTGTGGGACTCAGACACAGGCTTAAAAGCTCCGGGGATTAACGACTTCTTTTTCTTAAATTTTCATTAAATTGTGACTAATCGTCACATTTTTAAAAAAAACGTGGCACACTAGCCTGTCCGCAAAATGCGTAAGTAAAGGGTAAGTTCTGAGAAGCTAAACTCAGACCCTGAGTAGTTCTAATCCCAAAGTGCTGTCAGACCATGTGGTTATGACTGACACTTCCGGGCCCTAATTAACTTTTTAATCTGGTTACTGCTATGAAAAGTTTTAAATCTATATTGTTTGCCGTACTTGGCCTGATCTGTGTGTTCATGGTACTTGCAGGGGTCAAAGGTGGCCAGATTGCAGCCATGATCGCGTCGGGTGAGACTTTTGTGCCACCACCTGAATATGTCAGCACTTTTACCGTAGAGCAGCAAAGCTGGCCTAATACTTACAACGCTATTGGCACAGTACTGGCGGATGAAGGTATTGTCGTAGCAGCTGAAGTGCCTGGCCGTGTCAAAAAAATTAGCTTCAGCAATGGCCAGCAAGTCACTGCAGGCACAGTGCTGATTGAGCAGGAAGCGACCAATGAGCAAGCACAGCTGCGCTCTGCTGAAGCCAGCCTGAAACTGGCAAAAACCAGTTACGACCGCTTAGTTCAGTTACGCCGGACTAATATTGCCACTCAAAGTGAACTGGATAATGCGAAGCAACAACTCGACAGCGCCTTAGCACAAGTAGACAACTTAAAAGCCACCTTACAGAAAAAAGTCATTCGCGCTCCTTTTGATGGTCGTATTGGCATTCGGCAGGTTGACTTAGGTACTGATTTACAGGCAGGTACTGCCATAGTGTCGTTGCAAGCCACCAATAAAGTCAGAGTCAATTTCCCTGTACCACAACACTGGTTGACGCAAATCACCAAGGGGTTACCTGTGGAAGTATCCGTTGGCGAAGGTGCGGTAGTGGTCAAAGGTGAGATCAGCGCCATAGGTGCAGAAATTAATGCCAACACGCGCAACGTGATAGTGCAGTCCATGTTAGACAACAGCAGCAACGTGCTGATACCAGGTATGGCCGTCTCCACTACTGTAACCTTAACAGAGCCTCACCAATTATTAGTGGTGCCTAGCACAGCTATTATTTATGCGCCTTTTGGCGACACTGTTTTTGTAGTGGAAAAAGATGACAAAGGCGGCTTAAAAGCACGTCAGCAATTTGTCCGTTTAGGCAAGGCGCGTGGTGATTTTGTTGAAGTGATTGATGGCCTGAAAGCTGGTGATCAAGTGGTAAGCGCTGGCGCCTTTAAGTTATTTAATGGCCAGGCTGTAGTATTGAGTAAAACTCAGCCACCAGAGTTTAAAACAACACCAACACCAGCTGACAACTGATTTGCAGCACAGCACAACCAGCCATTAACAATGAGCAGATTATGAATTTTACCGATATTTTTATTAAGAAGCCTGTGCTGGCCATAGTGGTCAGCCTGCTGATATTGCTGGCTGGTTTCCAGTCGATGAGCAATATGACGGTACGACAGTACCCTCGTTCAGACATAGCTGTGATAAAAATCACCACGGCTTATA
>NZ_JAIWOI010000180.1 GCF_020217005.1 Rheinheimera sp.
TAGGTGCTAACGCTGATTTAGTCCGGGGTTTTATCACAACCCCGATAGAAAGGGCTATAGCCTCAGCCGGTGGCATTGACTACATAGAATCACAAAGCACTATGGGTGTGTCTACTGTGACAGCTCACTTGCACCTGAACTATGATCCGCTGAAAGCCATGACAGAGATCAGCGCTAAGGTGAATCAGGTGCGTGGTGATTTACCACCTGAAGCTGAAGTTCCGGCTATTGCTATAGAAGCGGCCGACAGTCAGTTTGCTGCCGCTTATTTAAGCTTCAGCTCGGATATTCTGGAACAAAACCAGATCACTGAGTTTTTAAGCCGTTCAGTGCAGCCGCGTTTAATTGCCATTAGTGGTGTGCAAAAAGCCGATATTCTCGGTGGCCGTACTTTTGCAATGCGGATCTGGTTAAAACCCGAGCCTATGGCGGCCTTAGGTATTACAGCCTCAGATGTTCGCAAAGCTCTGACCGACAATAATATTCAGGCCACTATAGGTCAAACCCGGGGAGCCTACACTCAGGTAAATTTACGTGCCAATACCGACATGAAAGGTGTGGACGAATTTAAGCGCATGATTTTACGTCAGAATAGCGACGGTATAGTGCGCTTATCAGATGTAGCTGACGTCGTGCTTGGTGCTGACGATTACAACACCAACGTCAACTACTCAGGCGAAACCGCAGTCTTTATGGGCGTTTTTGTTGCGCCAAATGCCAACTCTCTGGACGTCATTAAGGCCGTCACCAAAGAGATGGAGCTGATTAAAGCTGAATTGCCCAGTGGTTTAACAGGTGAAGTCTCCTACGACGCCACTAAGTACATTGAAGCAGCTATTGATGATGTAGTGAAAACACTTGGCGAAACTTTATTGATTATCGTCATCGTCATCTTCCTGTTTTTAGGTTTCAGCCGCTCTGTGCTTATTCCTATTATTGCCATTCCTCTGTCCCTGATTGGCGCCATGTTTATTATGAAGTTATTTGGCTTCTCCCTAAACCTGCTGACACTGTTGTCTATCGTATTGTCCGTCGGTCTGGTAGTGGATGACGCTATAGTGATGGTGGAAAATATAGAGCGCCATATTCAAAATGGCCTGAAGCCATTTAAGGCAGCCTTAGTCGCAGCCCGTGAACTGGGTGGCCCTATTATTGCGATGACAGTGACGCTGATTTCTGTGTATGTGCCTATAGGTTTACAAGGTGGTTTAACTGGTACTTTGTTCCGCGAATTTGCTATCACGCTGGCAGGCGCTGTAGCGATATCTGCCATAGTGGCCATCACGCTGTCGCCTATGATGGCGTCTCGTATGTTAAAACCTCACACCAGCTTAAAAGCGCCTTTGGACGGCATTTTTACCCGTTTCCAACACTTTTACAGTCGTAAGCTGGAAAGCAGCTTAAATAACAGAACCGGTGTTTATGTATTCTGGATTGGTATAACCCTGCTTTGCGTACCTTTATACAGCATGTCTCCGAAGGAGCTGGCACCTGTAGAAGATCAAGGCGTTATCTTTGGTATTGTCGACTCACCTGCTAACTCGACTGTGGACCAGTCGTCTTTTTACGGCAAATACGTCAACGAAGCTTTTATGTCTGTACCAGAGACTGACTTTACCTTCCAGATCACCTTCCCTACCGGCGGTTTTGGCGGCATGGTGACTAAACCCTGGGCTGAGCGTGAACGCACAGTATTTGAAATCATGCCGGAAGTGCAGCAAAAACTGGCACAAATCTCTGGGGTGCGGATTTTACCTATTACTCCACCTTCTTTACCTGGTGGTGGTCAGTTCCCTGTAGAGTTTGTCATTGCCTCCACAGCTGAATCGGAAGAGATTTACAACTATGCACTGAAACTGGAAAAAGTCATGCGTGACAGCGGTATATTCCCGTTTCAGGTGATAGATATGAAAGTGGATCAGCCTGAGTATCAGTTGAATATAGATCGAGATAAAGTGGCCGACCTGGGGTTGAACATGCGCGACGTAGTGCAGGACCTGGGCACTTTATTGGGCGGTGGTTACGTCAATCGCTTCAATATGTCAGGCCAAAGTTACAAGGTAGTACCTCAAGTGAAACGTCTGGAACGTTTAACTCCTGACGATTTAACCAACCTCTATATCAAAGGTCCGCAGGACCAGATGATTCGGGTCGATCAAATCGCCAGTCTGACGCACAGCACTGTGCCACGCAGCATTAACCGTATGCAGCAGTTAAACGCAGTGAAAATCAGTGGTGTGACGATAAAACCTCTGGATGAAACTTTAACCTTCCTGGAAACCGAAGCGAAAAAGATACTGCCTGGTGGTTATTCAGTAGATTACACGGGCGAATCACGTCAGTTGAAACGCGAAGGCAATACCTTCCTACCCGCTTTTACACTGGCCGTGACTATGATTTTCCTGGTGCTGGCGGCTCAGTACAACAGCTTCCGCGATCCAATAGTGATTTTGCTAGGTTCAGTGCCTTTGGCTCTGTTTGGTGCGCTGGTCTTTACCTTCCTGAAAATACCGGCACCTATGCCATTTTTCACCGACGGTTTCACCAGTACGCTCAACATCTATTCACAAGTCGGTTTGGTCACGCTGATTGGTTTGATTGCGCGTAACGGCATTTTGGTGGTGGAATTTGCCAACAAGCTGCAGGAGCAAGGCAAGTCCAAACTGGACGCTATACGTGAAGCTTCTGTATTACGTTTACGCCCTGTGATGATGACCAGTATCGCCACCATTGCTGGTCACACGCCGCTGATCTTCGCTGAAGGTGCAGGTGCTGCGGCACGTAACTCTATAGGTATAGTCCTGGTGCTGGGTATGACCATTGGTACTCTGATGACGCTTTTTGTCTTACCTTCTGTTTATATGCTGATCGCAAAAGATCACAGCCATGACAAGGTAGAAGAGGAAGACAGCGACGAAGACCATCGGGTCAAACCTGCCTGAAGTCAAAAACGGACTAGATGACATGGGGTCGGATCATAGTGTTAAAACCTAACAAGCTGATCCGACCCTCATTTTATTGACCCAGCAGTAAATTAAATTCTCTGGGAGATACAGCTTTTGACCATAAATAACCCTGAGCACAACCGCAACCAGCCTGTTGTAGCAGCTCAAGGCTTTGATTGTCTTCCACCCCTTCAGCCACTGTATGCAAACCTAAGCTGCTGGCTAACTGAATAATACCTTTGACCAACGCCAAATCTTTATCATTTTGCCTGATCCGGGCCACAAAGGACCTGTCAATTTTTAAGCTACTCAGACTAAATTGGCTCAAATACCCTAAATTAGAATAACCTGTACCAAAATCATCGATAGCAAAACGCACTCCCGCTGCTGACAATTGCTCAATTTGTTGTTTTACTAAAGCTGTATCATCAATCAGAACAGATTCCGTCAATTCCAACTCAAGCAAGTGTGGCGGTAAGCCGGTTTGTCGCAGGACCTGCATTACCACTTCTGGTAAATCGCCCTGCTTAAACTGCATAGCGGAAAGGTTGACTGCTACCCCTATAGAAAAACCAGATTGCTGCCAAAGCAGAGCCTGAGCGCAGGCTCTTTGCAGGACAAAAAGCCCAAGTTCCTGAATTAATCCGGTTTGCTCGGCTAAAGGTATAAATACATCGGGCGGAACTACACCTAATTCCGCATCAGACCAGCGCAATAATGCTTCAGCACCACTGATACTACCTGTTTTCAAATCATAGCTTGGTTGGTAAGCCACACTAAAAAGTTGCTGCTTAACCGCTACCCGTAACCGCATCATCAGGTTAAATTTATCAAGCTGTTGTCGCTCCATGTCTGCGTGATACCAGCAAAACCTGTTACGCCCCATTTTTTTCGCCTGATACATAGCGGTATCTGCTTTTTTGCATAGCAAATGAAAATCTGTACCGTCCTGTGGCGCAACCACAGCTCCGATTGAAGCGGACAACTGAACTTTGTGCTGCAGCACAACAAACTCCTGCTGACAACTTTGCAGTAAACGCTGTATGCGCTGTTCCAATTCGGCTTCATCGCGCCATTGCGTAACTATCACCACAAACTCGTCGCCGCCGAACCTACTCAGCACATCTTGCTCTGACAACTGACTTTGCAACTCAACGGCAAGTTGCCTCAAGACCTGATCGCCAGCCTGATGCCCTAACGCATCATTTACAGGTTTGAAGTTATCTAAATCAATAAACAATAACGCAACAGGCCCTTGAGGTTTGGCGGCCATAGCCCGCTGAAACCCCAGCTCGGATTGCGTTCTGTTCACCAGGCCTGTCAGAGGATCATGCTGGGCTAAACGCTGGATTTCCAGTTGAGATTTTACGACCCTTTCGTTTTCTTGTTTTAATTGCAACAGTACGTCTTTGGTATCCCTGGCAATCAGCCTCATGGTTAAACCACAAACCAACAGCAGAATATTTAAGGTAATAAAGGAGTTAAAGCTCGGACGGGGTGGACTGAATTCAAGCCAACCGTACAACGTAGCCAGTGCCAGGCCAGAACAGAACAGTAAAATAAAACCAAACAGCAGCAAATAAAAGCGTCGGCCACTGTACATAGCTGCATAAGCCAGCACCAGCGGATATCCAAGCAGCATCAGATCAAATATCCCAAGATTGATACTGATCAAACTGCAAATCATCAGGGTGAGCAGCCACAACAAAGAACCAATTGCAAAGCCGATCCTCAGCTTTTGCAGCAAAACTAAAATACAAATCAATCCGACAGCAGTTGTCAGCAAAATAGCGACGGATTTAGGACCTGAAAACACAGATCCACAAAGTACAGCAATTAAACAAATCCAGACTATTTGCTTTAGTCGTTTTAATTGTGTCGCAGTTAAAGCCGTAATATCAGAGCCGGCTGAAAATTCAAATAGAGTCCACTGCTTCATATCCTGCCTTAGGTAAACAATCCCGTACAGCTAAACGATAAAACCTGCAACAACAGGCCCGACATGCAGAATACCAGACTGCTTACAAATTAATACAGCTTCAGTGGAGATAATTTGTTCGTTGCCTAAGCCGCTACGACTTGACTCAATCCTGTGGTTGCAACTTTGACTCGCCAGCCCCCAAAGTTCCAATAAAAAAACACCGGCACTAAGTCCGGTGTTGTTCACTCGCTAAAACCTTATCCGTTACATAGTGTAGCGAACCCCTAAAGCAAAGGTGCGGCTGTACAAAGCAGTACCAAAGTTCCCTGTAGTAGCGTCATTGCCATAGTAGCTCTGGTAAAGCTCATTGGTCAGGTTAGTGCCATCCAGCGTAATTTCAAACTGTTCTGTCAGTTTGTAGCTTAACTGGAAGTCCATACTGGCTTCTGATTTACGGCGCATTTCCAGCGGGTTAGCAAACAGTGCAGCTTCATAGTTCGCCAGAAACCCCTCACGCCATGAGTAAGATAACCTCATGCCCAAATCGTTTTTATCATAGGCCAGCACAACGCTGTAAGACGAGTCAGACACGCCAAACAAATCTGTATCTCTGTAGCCGGTAATTTCTCCTTCGCTATTGGTATCAGGTGTAGTTTGTTGTGACGACAAGCGGGTATAACTCGCCTGCACACCAAAACCATCTAAAGCTTCAGGCAGGTAATTTGGGAACCAGACCAGCCCAATTTCAGCACCAGACAACTCGCCATTGGAGGCGTTGTATGGCTGCGTCAGGACAAACTTATAGGGGGTTGGATCAGTCGCTGATTTTGGCGCTGTTACAGAACGCCGGAAGCCGACGACAAAGCCATCAATGTCACGTCTGAACAAAGTACCATACAAAGAACTGGCTTCAGCAAAGTACCATTCCAGTGACAGATCGTAGTTTTTCGACTCTGTAGGTTTTAAATCCGGATTCCCGCCACCTGCTGTACCATAACCAATACCTGTCACATCTTCGTTGTAAATGATCAGCGGATTTAAATCACCAAAGGCCGGGTAACGCAAAGTTTCGGTGTAGGCCACACGAGCCTGCAAGTCATCGGTTAACTGATAACGAGCGGTCAGACTAGGCAGGATTTTACGGGTTTTGCTTTCGCCAGTCGTAGTGTTCTGTGCCGCACCCGGCGCACTTTCCTGATAGAAAGTGGAATCAGTGTCAATGCCCGTATAACGGGCACCGATTTCACCGTTTAAGGCCCGACCTGCCACTTCAGTTTCAAATTTACCCTGCAAATACAAAGACAAGGTCGTGGCGTCTATATCAAAAGAACGCTGTAAATCCAGTTTGTTCAAGCCATACATAGTACGGAACTCATCGGCGTTATTACGAATGTAATAACCATTGGCCACAGCCCAGGTGGTTGGCACATTGGCTTCACCGTCCATAAAACCAGAATTTATCGATGCCAGGCCCTCTATAGTACCGACATTCACGGCTCCACCGCAGCAACGGTCCTGCCGACTGAACGAGGTTGTTGCGCCACGTTTGTCATAACGCACACCTGTCTCTACCGTAGTAAAAAAGCCATCAAGGCGATAGGACAAATCAGATGTGAAAGTAACAGCGTCACCTTCGTCTTTATTGGCATTGTCATACATACCATCGGTCAGATAAGCCGAGGGATCGGCCATATTGGATTCGTCCATACCAGCTGTCGCCGGATTGTCTTCAAAATTGAAGCCAGGAATACCGCCGTTTTCATTAAAGTCGACATTTAGCTTGTAGTTATTGCCAGGACGCACAAAACGCATGGCAAAAAAATCGCTGCTGTATTCACTGTCCTGATACACCAGTTCAGATTTTAATGTCATGTAATCAGACAAATCCCATTTACCGCCCAAAGCGTGCAAATAGCTGTCGGTTTTACCTGTCGACAAATCACCGCTGGTAAAGACCCAGGGATCTTGTACAGAACGGGATTTGACAATATTGGTGCCTGGATGCAACTGCACATTAGCCGCAGCTGTAGCCTGAGCCGGCGTCATCCCCGCATAACTCCCCCACCAATCAGCAAAGGAGAAGAGCAGGCTGTTAAAGCCCTCATTACGGAAACCGTTATAAAAAGATTCGAACACATATTCAGACTTTTCATCAGGAGCAAATTGTAAAGATACATTCGCAGACGGGCGTTCACGCTCCCCATTGTAATCACTTTGGAATATCGCATCACGGCTCAGCAGATACGGAGTAGCAATCCCATTGATGTTCAGAGTTGCGCCATCATTGGAAGGTAAACCTGCTAACAAACCCGGTTGCCAGATTGGGTTTTCGGAGACGCCAGGTTTATCCAAAAAAATCCGTTCATAAGGGGTAAAAGGGGCTGTGGGATTAGCCGTCATAAAAGGCAACATAGCACCAGCTGTGACACTTTGATCACGATAACGCATTCTGGAATAAGAAATGTTCACTAAAGCACCAAACTGGCCTGAATCCAACTCCCAGTTGTTGCTGGCTAAAGCGCTGAATGTTGGGTTAACTTCTTCATTTTGTTCGGTGTAAATACCGCGGGCGTTGGCAATAAACTTAGCACCATCAAAATCAAAAGGCCTGTGAGTTTTTACATCGATGGAGCCCGCTATACCACTCTCAATCTGACTGGCAGAGCGGGTTTTGTATACATCCACTTGCTTTAGCAAACTGGCGGGAATGTCCTGCAGCGCAACAGCGGTGCCAGAGGCGGTAAAAATATTCCGGCCATTGACTGTAGTCGTAATGTCGCTTAAACCACGGATTGAAACTGCGGAAACTTCACCTGAACCGCGGTTAGTCACCTGCACACCAGTCACACGTTGCAGCGACTCGACCACGTTATTATCCGGAAATTTACCTATGTCTTCTGCCACTATGGCATCAACAATTTGTTCATTGTGACGCTTTACACCCAGCGCCTTATTCAGACTGCCACGAATACCTTTGACTTCAATTATTTCTACGTTTTCTACTTTTTTATCTTCTTGCGCTGCGATGACTGGCTGACTTAATAAAACAATAGCCATAGACACCGCACTGCTTAAGACGGATCGCTTAAACATGACTTTCTTCTCCCCTTGTCGTGGTTTTAGTACACCTTCCCGGTCAAAACACAGCAAACCTTCGAGGCATTTTTTTATCACTTCTCAAATCATGCTATTGTATGATTAATAGACTGTCAACTCACAGATGAAGAAATAAGCTGCAACTCAATTTCAGGAGATTCAGTAAGAAGAATGGATAAAACTCAGAAAAACCCGGAGAATATCTGATGTAACAGTGCCTTATTGCTGCCAAGCTGGCTGCGGGGAATCAAACGGCAAAAGCATAAAAAAAGCCAGCGCTAAGGCTGGCTTTCGTTGAGTAAATCACTGCAGCAGTGATTTATCCCGTATTGTTTTAAACTCTTTGCCTGGCAACCAGTTTGGCCAGCTTTGGCTGTTCGCCACTTCTAACCCCACCTGGTAAAACAGGAATAAATCCTGCTGTGAACCCCGTAGATCCCACTTAGGGTTAAATTCGTCGTTTACTTTGTGGTAGTAATCCTTGACGTAGTTTTTACGTTGCTGCAAACCCCAATCTTTCCCATGTTCTACGCTATCGATGCCACCTCGGGCATAGAGCATAGGTACACCTTTTTTCGCCAGGTTAAAATGGTCTGAGCGGTAATAAAAACCATCCTGTGGCGTAGGCTCAGGTGCTATGTAGCGGTTTTGCGCTTTGGCGTATTTCGCCAGAATAGGCTCAAGCTCAGAGCTGCCATAACCAAATACCATCACATCACGCATAGGACCATAGACATTCATAATGTCCATATTGATACCAGCCACAGTTTTATTGACCGGAAAAAGTGGATGCTCGGCATACCAACGTGACCCCAATAAACCCCGCTCTTCTGCTGTGACAGCGACAAAAGCGATGGAACGCTCCGGCGCCTGACCTTGTTTAAATTTCTCAGCCAGAGCTAATAAGCCGGCAATACCACCAGCGTTATCCTGAGCACCGTTAAAAATTTTGTCATCACTGCGGCTAAAATCAAGCCCAAAATGGTCCCAATGCGCCATATAAATCACAGCTTCATCCGGTTTTTTGCTACCAGGGATAAAACCTATGACGTTATTGGAATCTATTTCACGCAAGTTGTTTTTGATGCTGATACTGGCTTTTGCATGCAGGGGTATGGCTTTAAAATCAGGCTTTAAGGCTTTGGCCTTCATCTCTTTTAAGCTGCTGCCGTTGGCGGCGAATAAGCGTTCGGCTGCCTCCAGAGATAACCAGCCTTCCACCTGTGCTTTGTGCATATTTTTATTGGCATCCGCCAGCTCAAACCTGATAGGACTGGTGCCTGCGACCACATTCCAACCATAACTGGCGGCTTCGGTTTCGTGCACTATCAACAGCATAGCTGCACCCTGCCGGGCTGCTTCCTCGTATTTGTAAGTCCAGCGACCGTAATAGGTCATGGCATTGCCAGTGAAAAGTTTAGGATCCTGAGTGGCAAAACCCGGGTCATTCACCAGTACTACTACTGTTTTGCCTTTCACATCTAAATCTTTGTAATCATTCCAGTTATATTCAGGTGCCACTATGCCGTAACCGGCAAATACCATCTCACTATTTTCCACCTTAATTTCCGGCACCATACGGGTCGACCAGGCCATCATATCGGTTTTGTAGACCAGATCAGCAGCCGTTTTATCGCCGGTTAAAGTCATGCTGGAGACAGCCACAGGATCAATTTGTACTACAGGCACAGCCTGACGGTAGCTGCCGTTTTTGTAAGCCGTTAAACCTAAACGCTTAAATTCAGTTTCAAGATAAGCCACAGTGCGCTTTTCACCTTCAGTTGCGGGAGCCCGCCCCTGCATTTCATCTGACGCTACTTTTTCAAAATAGCGGGCAAAATTGGCGTTAAAATCGGTTTGAACTAATATGGGCTCTGCTGCACTGGCGGTAAAAACCAGCCCAAAAGCCAGAGTGGTGACAAACTTATTCATAGATCCCCTTTTAAAAAAATAAGGCAGAGTCAATGCTCTGCCTTACGCTGTTTTATTCTCTTTATTTTTGCGCCAGTGAAGCATCACGTATAGCGCGGAATTCACG
>NZ_JAIWOI010000181.1 GCF_020217005.1 Rheinheimera sp.
GCCTTCAAACCAGTTTGGCCACTGTTCAGTATTCGCCAGTTCATTACCTACCTGGAAAAACACATTCAAGTCCTGCTGTACACCACGCAGATCCCAGTTGTCGTTAAATTCGTCTGCAGCTTTGTGATAACAACAAACATTGTATTCTTTTTTCTGAGCAGCGCCCCACTCCTTACCATGCTCAAAACTATCAATACCACCTTTAGCGTACAGCATTGGCACGCCTACTTTGGCCAGATTGAAGTGGTCAGAGCGGTAAAATGATCCGTGCTCCGGACTTGGTTCAGGTGCAACATAACGGCCTTGCTGTTCAGTGTATTTAGTCAGCAGGTTTTCCAACTCTGAGTTGTTGTGTCCCACTACGACCATGTCTTTCATCGGACCATAAACGTTTAACACGTCCATGTTGATACCAGCTACAGTCTTGTTTAGCGGGAACA
This sequence comes from Rheinheimera sp., assembly GCF_020217005.1. Classification (GTDB taxonomy): domain Bacteria; phylum Pseudomonadota; class Gammaproteobacteria; order Enterobacterales; family Alteromonadaceae; genus Pararheinheimera. The sequence goes on from NZ_JAIWOI010000181.1 coordinate 441, forward strand.
CAGGATGAGCGGCATACCAGGCAGAACCTAATAACCCCCTTTCCTCAGCTGTCACGGCCAAAAACGCCACAGAGCGTTTTGGTTTAGGCTGTTTGGCAAAATGTTCGGCCAAAGCTATGACTGCAGCAGTACCGCTGGCATTGTCCTGAGCGCCGTTAAAGACTTTATCTTTTGGATTAGAGAAATCCACGCCTAAATGATCCCAGTGGCCCATATAAAGCACCACTTCGTCCGGTTTTTCTGAACCTTCGATATACCCCATGACGTTGTTGGATGTCAGTTCACTGATATTGTTTTTCACTGAAACTGAAGCTGTTACGCCCATAGGCACAGGAGCAAAATCTTTGCTCAGTGCTTTTTGCCGCATGGTTTCAATGTCTGTGCCCATAGAGGCAAACAGCTGCTGCGCCGATTCAGTGGTTAACCAGCCTTCTACTTTAGATCTGTCCATATTTTTGTTTGGATTAATCAAATCAAACTTAGTAGGAGAACCACCAGCTATCACTTGCCAACCATAAGAAGCAGGCTCAGTTTCGTGAATAATCAACGCCATAGCAGCCCCCTGACGGGCCGCTTCTTCAAACTTGTAAGTCCAGCGACCGTAATAGGTCATGGCATTACCGGTAAAGAGGTTTGGATCTTTTGTGGCAAAACCCGGGTCATTGACGAACATCACCACGGTTTTGCCTTTGACATCCAGACCTTCATAGTCATTCCAGTTATATTCAGGAGCCACTATGCCGTAACCCACAAACACCAGTTCGCTGTCTTTGACTTCAACCTGTTCAGTGACTTGTGTAGTCCAGGCCATCATTTGTTCTTTATATTTCAGTTCAGCATTCAGCTTGTCACCTGAGAGCTTCAAGCCTGAGACTTCTTTCGGATCAATACGTACCAGCGACACCGGCTGCAAGTAGCTGTCTCCGTTAATACCTTTGAGGCCAAAACGTTTAAATTGCTCTGAAATATAGTTAATGGTCTTTTCTTCGCCTGGAGTTGCAGGCATACGACCCTGAAACTCATCTGACGCCAGAGTTTTTAAATAGTCTTTGTAAGCTGAATTAAACTCAGTCCCAACCAAAGCTGCGGCTTTGGCGGGTTCAACAACTGCTGCAGTGCTGGTACTTTGATCCTGCTCAGCTGGTTTAGAACAAGCTGTTAAGGTTAAAGCGGCCATCACGGTCAGCGTTGTAGCTGAAAACCAAAATTGTGGCTTCATAACACTCCCGGATTATAGTTATATCCCTTAGTACTTGAAGCTGCAGCTTTGTTGATTTCGCGCTCAAGCCACAGTCACATAGATAGACTACGCTCCCGGAGGTCTCATGCTCTTGTCGCCTCTGTGCAGCAGCAACTACTTTGGGTTGAGGTCTTGTGTAAAATTCTTAAATGAATACTCTCTGATACTAACCAAGCACGCTGCAACTGACCAGAGCAGTTATCGCAGTTTTTGCCCCGTTAGCGGTGATTTCACTGTCAATCGGGTTAATTTATACCCAAGTGACCTCAAGATGTGAGTTTCAGAGCCGCTGGGCGCTTGCTATGCAAGGCGGCCTGGCGAAGCAATGTCGACTACCTTGTGAGAAAGGCTAAACCGCAGTGCAATCGCCCAGCGACTCCCTTCGGGCGGGTCTAAAAGCGCTTTATGCCGCGTTAACTGTTGTTGCTTGAGAACCACTAAAACTTCCAACAGCTGCCTTACCTAAAGCGCTTTTATCTCCCGCCGAATTCCGCATCTTGAAGTGACCTGGGTATATCAGCACCCCAGTTTGGTTTTGGTAACGCCACTTCATTGCTCAAATCAAAATCCACACGAAATTCACGACCTTCGCGGGTTAAACGGTAGCTGAAACTTTCATTGGGGTATAAGTACATATGCCAGGTATTACCGACGGACTGTGGCGTTTTGGTTTTAATAAACAGGTTTTTTGAATAGTCATCGGCCGGAAAACTTTGAGCTTCAGCCCAACCTGCCGCAGATGTATGGCCACCGTACAGAGTAGACTGATCATCTGTGCCATCTTCATGCTTATGTTGGTGCTGCAGCTTGAGTCCTGTGACGGTTTTGGTAATGATCCAGGTGCGGGAGCGGTTTTCACCGACCACAAATGGCACCTGAATTTGTGTGTCGCTGCAATCGCGCACATGCATCACCATATGGCCACTAAAAGCCGGGCTGGGTTGGTTATCTACTGTAGTTTTGCCGGCAAAAGCTTTGCCACACAGGGCTTTTAACTGGTCAAAAAACTGCAGTTGTGCCTGGCTTGGAGCAGCAGAAGCAGAGCATGAAGCAAGACTGACTGTAATAGTAGCGGCGACATAAAAGGCTTTGATAAATAATGTTTTTTTAGTTATTTGCATCCGTGGACTCCTTTTTTTCGTAACCGCACTATACCTTTATTAAATGACCTAACGCAAAACAGCACTACTACTCAGGAAAACTTATGCAAAATTTAATAGACGCTAAATTACTGATGAAAGTATTTAGCAAAGTAGAGCAACAAGGTGTAATGGTTGACACGCCTTTTGGTAAAGGCTTTGAACTGGACGGCATGACCATAGCAAGTGGCTTTGACGGTTACGATTTATACTTCGTGGCGGACGAAGTCACAGTGACTTTAGGTTTTCACCAGAAATATCATATAGATGCCAAAGACGAAGAGCACATAGACCGCTTTATCCAGCGTTTAAAGCGGATAGAATCTCACTAGCAGCCTCATGGGAGAGCTAGCCAGAGAATGAAAACGTATGCAGGAAAAAAGCCTGACAGAGTGGCTGTGTTAGCATAAGGAAAAACGACATGGAAACAGACGACGATGCAATTTTCCTTTTATTCCAAAGCCGCCAGCAGCAAAAGTTTGCTGCTCAGTGTTTTTGCCTTAGCTGTTCTGGCCTCCTGTGGTAAAGCACCAATGCCAAACCAGACTCAATCTACTGAGGTAAAACAGGCTACAGAGCAACCAGCTCCAGTAAAACCGCAAGCTGAACAAGCCGCGGGTAAAGTGGTGGTCTATCAGATGTTCACCCGCTTATTCGGCAATACCAACAGCACAAATCAGCCTTGGGGCACGATAGAACAAAATGGTGTCGGTAAATTTAACGATATTAATGAGGCTGCACTCAAAGGCATTAAAGAGCTGGGTGCAAGCTATGTCTGGTACACCGGCATTTTGCACCATGCAGTCATTAGAGATTACAGCGCTTATGGTATTAGCCATGACGATCCGGATGTAGTCAAAGGCCGTGCCGGTTCTCCTTATGCGGTCAAAGATTATTACAGTGTCAATCCTGACCTGGCTGTAGATCCCGCCAAACGGGTGCAGGAATTTGAAGCCCTGGTAGAACGCACTCATGCCCAGGGTTTAAAAGTTATTATCGATATAGTGCCAAACCATGTGGCACGTCACTATAAATCCCTGGATAAACCTGCTGGTATTGAAGACTTCGGCGCCAATGATGACACCAGCGTGGAATACAAGCGCGACAATAACTTTTATTACGTAGTTGGCCAGCAGTTCCAGGTACCAAAAGCTCAAAACGGTTATCAGCCTTTGGGCGGCGAATCTCATCCGCTGAGCGACGGTAAATTTGACGAAAACCCGGCAAAATGGACAGGCAACGGCTCACGTTTGGCTCAGCCTGACTTTAACGACTGGTATGAAACCGTCAAAGTAAACTACGGTGTTAAACCAGACGGCAGCTACGATTTTGACCGCTTACCTGCCGACTATGCTGAAAAATCAGTGCAAGAACACGCCGCTTTCTGGCAAGGCAAAGATGTCCCCAACTCCTGGCTGAAATTTCGCGATATCGCCTTCTACTGGCTGGATAAAGGTGTCGACGGTTTCCGTTTTGATATGGCTGAAATGGTGCCTGTTGAATTCTGGAGCTTTTTAAACTCCAGTATAAAAAGCAAAAACCCACAAGCCTTTTTATTGGCGGAAGTCTATAACCCCGCCTTATATCGCGACTATATCCGGCTTGGCAAAATGGATTACCTGTACGACAAAGTGGAAATGTACGACAGCTTAAAACTGGTGATGCAAGGCAAAGGCAGCACTGATGCTATAGCCTCTGTACAAAAAGGTATGGCGGACATTGAACACCATATGCTGCACTTTTTAGAAAACCATGACGAGCAGCGTATTGCTTCCCCTGAGTTTGCCGGCGATGCCAACAAAGCCAAGCCAGCTATGGTGGTATCAGCTTTAATCAGCAGCTCCCCTACTATGCTGTATTTTGGTCAGGACGTCGGTGAGGCTGGAGCTTTGGACTCAGGCTTTGGCGATCCAAGCCGTACCAGCATCTTTGACTACGCAGGTGTGCCAGCTCACCAAAACTGGGTAAACAATGGAAAATTTGATGGCGGAAAACTGACGGCAGAGCAAAAACAGCTACGTGAGTTTTACAGCAGATTAATGACCATATCCGCGACAGAAGCCGTATTTAACGGTGCTTATCAGGAACTGCATACAGCCAATAAAGGCACTGCAGGTTATAACGATAAAACCTACGCCTTCGCCCGTTTTAACGACAAAACCAAAGTGATAGTGGCCAGTAACTTTGCGACTACAGCCACCAGTTTTGCATTAAAACTGCCGGCTGACTTATTGCGCCAATGGCAGTTGAGTCAGGGCGATTACGAATTACAGGATCTGTTGTCTGAAGGCAACGCCAGTTTAAAAGTTACAGCTGATGCGGCCTCAGTGCAGATCGAACTGGCACCACTTGGCTCTGTGGTGTTAAAGCTCTGATACGGCCATCTGCTGAGTTAGTGAAAAGGCGCATTTGCGCCTTTTTTTCTCCGTCATACTGGCTACACAAAGTGAGCGTGAAGCAAAAATAACACTTTTTAACATGCGGATTTTCCGCCTACAACTTCACACAACTTTTCACTTTGCCGCACTCTCAGTTCGCCTTATTGATAGGGGGAACTAAATAAGAATGCGCTCAAGCATCTGAGGCAAAATGAAAAAATATCTCTTTGGACTTGCAGTTATTTCACTGCACCTGAAATCCGCCTGCGCCTGCCTTTTAACGATGCCAGCATCAGACGACAGGCCTCCTTTTTTTGAGCTACAGCGATCTACCAGCAACTGGCAGGGATTAGGAGTAGTCTGGTTGGAGCAAATCAGCCAGCAGCTTAACTGTGACGCCAAACTGATTGAATTGCCCTGGGGCCGGGCTCTTCGTTTACTACAGAATGGTGAGCTTGATTTAATGACCAATCTGAGCAAAACCAAAGAGCGCGAGCGCTATCTCGACTTTATAGGGCCCCACCACATTGAAAAATTAATTTTGCTACTCAGTAGTACTGAAAACTCCATCACCAGGCTGGAGGGCATAAGTCAACTAAAAGGCCAGATAGCCATATTAGCTAATGGTTTTTATGGTGAAGAGTTTCATTGGCTGTACCAACATAATCCTGACTTTCGCCAGCGAATAGTTGCAGTATCCTCCAGCGCATTGATGAAAAAGATGCTCATCAGTCACAGAGTTACGGGTTTGATTGAAGATGAACAAGTCATCAGCCAATGGCGCAGGCAACAAGATATATCTGCAGTTGACTTCCATCAGGTACTGACCGTCAATGCCAATCCTGTTTACATCGGCTTAAGTAAAAAAGCACTGAATCAACATCAGCGTGATCAGATCAAAAGCTGGTGGGAAAAGTCAGGCCTGGTTATTCCAAATGCAGAGTAACCTCAGATTTAAAACAAGCCTCAATGGCAGACATCTAAACACCCAGAAATCTCTTTATTTCAAAATAGAAATAGGGTTAACTGAAATCAGTATTTCAAAGGAGTAAAATCAGATGTTTAAAGTAAATAGTTATTTTGATGGCAATGTGACTTCTATAGCTTTTCAGGGTGAAGAGTTGCCCGCTACTGTCGGTGTGATGGCACCGGGCGAGTACGAATTTGGAACCAGTCAACATGAAGTTTTAACTGTGATTAGCGGTGCTTTAACCGTATTATTGCCGGGACAAACCCAGTGGCAAACCTTCGCGCGTGGTGCAGTGTTTGAAGTACCGGCTCAAGCCAAATTTCAGTTAAAAGTTGAAACCGACACCGCTTATCTTTGCACTTATCAGTAACGCTGGCCAACAAAGCAGGAACTAGCCCGTCAACTTAGGTTTGTCATACAAGACGGGCGACTTTAATGGTCGCCTCTATAATTTTTTCACTTTGAGGCTAATGATTTATGCGTGGTATGGGAACTGCGGCCAAAAGAGCAGATGCAACAAAACAAGCTGAAGCTTTTGATCTGAAACAGACAGTTCAGTACATGTGGCCCTATATCTGGGCCTTTAAAGGCCGGGTGTTACTCGCTTTGGCTGCACTTTTGGCAGCCAAAGCCGCCACTTTGTACTTACCTTACGCCCTAAAACTGATCATTGATGATTTAGACCCCAGCTTAAACTCTGTGTTGAGTTTGCCCCTGGCCTTTTTATTGTTTTATGGCGCCTTACGTTTTGGCTCAGTTTTTTTTGGTGAAGTACGGGACGCACTGTTTAGCAGAGTGACTGAACACGCCATGCGTAAAGTGGGCCTGCGGGTTTTTAATCATTTACATCAACTCGAACTGAGTTTCCATTTAGACCGCCAAACCGGTGGTATCAGTCGCGATATAGAAAGAGGCACCAACGGTATTAGTTTTTTGATGCGGTTTTTAATGTTCAACATAGTGCCAACCCTACTGGAAATTCTGCTGGTCGCTGTGATATTTGCACTGCTGTTTTCGTACTGGTACGCAGTACTGACTTTTGTCGCCGTAGCCTTGTATGTAGCTTTCACTTTTTATGTCACAGAGTGGCGCAACAAATATATACGTGAAGCCAATCAGGCTGATTCTGCCACCAACAGCAGAGCTGTGGACAGCTTGCTGAATTACGAAACAGTGAAGTACTTTAACAACGAAGCTTATGAAGAACGTACTTACGACCAGTTTTTAGCCAACTGGGAGCAAGCCAAGCTAAAAAACCGTATGTCGCTGTTGGCGTTAAACTCAGGTCAGGCCTTGATTATTGCCGCAGCTATTACTCTGATGATGTGGATGGCAGCTCAGGGAGTTCTGAACAAAGAACTGACTCTGGGTGATTTAGCCATGGTCAATGCCTACATGCTGCAGTTATTCATTCCGCTGAATTTCTTAGGTTTTGTTTACAGAGAAATCCGTCGCTCTTTAACCGACCTGGAGAACATGCTTGGTCTGTTAAAAAAACAAGCTCAGATTAAAGATAAAGCCAGTGCTCCAGAGCTGCAGTTGCAGCAAGGACGGATTGAATTTAATCAGGTACATTTTAGTTATCAGCAAGGCCGTCCCATTCTGAATGGCTTAAACTTTGTGGTAGAACCAGGCCAGAAGCTGGCTATAGTCGGAGCTTCAGGCGCAGGTAAAAGTACCATAGCCAGACTTTTATACCGCTTTTACGATATCCAAAACGGCAGTATTTGCATTGACGGACAAGACTTACGTGATGTGACTCAAAGCTCATTACGCCAGAGCATTGCTATAGTGCCGCAGGATACTGTGCTGTTTAACACCAGCATCAGGGAAAATATCCGCTATGGTAGACCAGATGCTACTGAGGCTGAAGTGGATCAGGTGATCAAGCTGGCCCATCTGGACAGCTTTATTCAAAGTTTACCGCTGGGCGATCAAACTTTAGTGGGTGAACGGGGCTTAAAAGTATCAGGCGGCGAAAAACAGCGTATTGCTATAGCCCGCGTGTTACTCAAGGGGTCACCTATATTGATTTTTGATGAGGCCACATCAGCTCTGGATTCACACTCAGAAGCTGCCATATTGCAGGCTTTGCGCGAGCTGGCAAAACACCATACGTCTGTGGTGATAGCCCACAGACTGTCCACTATTACTGATGCAGATAAGATACTGGTGCTACAACAAGGACAAGTGGCCGAAGCCGGCACACATCAGGAGTTACTGGGCCAACAAGGCCTTTATGCACAGTTATGGGCCAAACAACAAGAGGCCAAAACTAAAGCTGAGTAAAGCTAGAGCGTGTAGACGTTTCGAGGTTAAATTTTGTTCGTTCTGGCGCCGCTTTGATCGCGAAACGAGGAGCGAAGTTTAGTTATTCTAAATGAGCGACGAGTGAAGCTTCCGCTCCTGCTCACGCCCCTTACCTACATCCATGTAGGCAACAAAGAAGCAAAGCGCCGCCAGACGAACCCGAAGGGCAGCGCCTGGCCGGCCTTTCTGCTGCGTTAGCACTCGTTTATGTAGAATGATACACTGCACTCGCGCTGCCTTGCATAAAAACCGGCCAGACTGCTGCAAAAGTAACCCTGAAACATCCACACGCTCTAACATTAAGAAAGGTTAAGCTGAGTAAATGCATGGTAAAGACCTGAACCTGGTCTGATTTTTTTGTTCTGATGACGGTATTTATTCTCACAGGACAAGAAAACTACTATGTTGTTACGTCAGCTTATTCTTCCTATTACCAGCCTTGTATTATTGAGCGCCTGCGGTGGCAGTAGCTCATCTGAGGGCAATGACACCTACCCGAGCAGTTACCTGCAGTTTTACAACGGCTCAGCCAACAGTGCGACTACAACCCTTACACTAACAGACAGTGATGAGGTAGAAACAACTTTAGGCTCAGCCAGCTTTGGTGATGCGACCTCTCTGACCACAGTTAATGCTGAGGCTTATGATCTGGCTTTTACCTATACAGACAACAGCGGCGACGTGCAGACGGTGCTGGAAGACGAAGTCAGCATGAAAACCAGTCAGAAAACTGTACTTTTTATGGTGGATAACTACGAGGCTCCTAAGATCCTCAATCTGAGTTTTGTCAGAGATGATGAACTGGACGATCAGTTTAAAGTCTATTTTGCCAATTTACTGGCAGAAAACAAAAGTATGGACTTGTATATCAGCAGTTCAACGGAAGACTTTGATGATGCCGATTTTGTCGCCACTGTAGGTCAGCATGCTTTCAGTGAGGCTGTAACCTTTGATACTGGCAGCTATATCTTGTATTTAACCGATTCGGGCAGCAAAGATGTAGTACTGCAAAGTCCTGTCTATAGCTTCAGTTATGAAACCGAGTATATTCTGGCATTACGTGACAACGCTGGACCTTTGAAGCGCAAAATTGCTTTGGATGTGATAGGAAACACTACTACAGTCTATCCATTGGAAGATGTGAACAGCAATGCTCAATTCAGGGTGTATAACAGTCTGAACGATTTAGATCCGGCCCAAATCTACATAGGTAGTACCAGCGGAACTCCGGTTTTTGCTGATTTAGCGGCCGACACTCTCACCTCTTATGTCGAAATTCCTCACGGTGATTACAGAGTGACCTTAACTGCAAATGAAGGCTCCAGCCAGATCCCAAATGGCTTGTTAACGCTGAATCAGGGGCAGAGCAAAAGCCTGGTGTTTTATCGGGACGAAAATAACAAAGCCACAGTACTGGCAGTGACGGACAGCGCCACACCTCAGGTATACGACTTTGTCTTTAACGTAGTAAACGTGGTGCCTGATTTTGAAAACGTCAGCATCTACTTCGTTCCTCCGGGCAA
>NZ_JAIWOI010000182.1 GCF_020217005.1 Rheinheimera sp.
GACTATGGAAACCACTTCGTATTACATCAGTAGTATTAACGACGCCACCAGTGCCAGCATTACCTTACCGCTGGACAGCTACACTATATTGTTAGTACGTAAAGACTTAAACAATAACAAAACTTTGTTGGCACAAACCGGAGAAATCGAATTGCTGCAGGGTAGTTCCTATCTGCTGGTGGCAGAAAAAGACCCGGACACAGAAACAGGTTATAAAATCAGTTTGCAGTACTAACACTCAGATTGATTTTCTGACAGAGGCCCGCCTGAGCAGCGGGCCTTTTTTATCAGCGTTTCTGGTGTCCGTCTGGCCAACAGCCATTGGCGCTCATCCGCTGCTCTACTACAACAGCTGCCAAACTTTTGGCAATGCTTTCTCCGGCTTCAGTCTGGCCAATGGACAGAGCCATTGGCGCTCATCCGGGCATTGCCAAACTTTTGGCAATGCTTTCTCCGGCTTCAGTCTGGCCAATGGACAGAGCCATTAGCGCTCATCCGGGCATTGCCAAACTTTTGGCAATGCTTTCTCCGGCTTCGCTCTTCCTTGTTATTTGTTTTTCCTCTAAATTAGCAGCCAGTTGAAATCATCAGATGGAGTAAAACATGACCTGGATAATGTTGTTGGTCGGTTTGGTATTGCTGGTCGTAGGTGCGGATTTATTGGTAAAAGGGGCGGCGCGTTTAGCTGGTTCATTTGGTATTCCGGCATTAGTCATAGGTTTAACAGTAGTGGCTTTTGGTACCAGCGCCCCCGAACTGGCTGTGAGTGTCAAAGCCGCTTATTCCGGCCAGGCGGAACTGGCTATCGCCAATGCGGTAGGCAGTAATATCTTTAATGTGCTGTTTATTCTGGGCGCAGCAGCCATGATCTCTCCGCTGATCATCTCTCGGCAGTTAATCCGCCAGGATGTGCCTATTATGGTGTTGGTGTCAGTTCTCGCGATGTGGATGACCTTTGATGGTTCTATTACTCGTTTTGAAGCTGCAATTCTTGCCGCAGGCTTAGTTGGCTATACCTGGTTTTTATTCCGGCAAGGTAAAGCTAATGGACTTGATACGGCGGACGAAGAAGTCGAAGCCATGCTAAAAGCCAAAGTACCAGCCTGGCAAAACCTGCTGTTACTGGTGGGAGGTTTAGTATTGCTGGTGTTGGGTTCGCGTTTTCTGGTTGATAGCGCAGTAGAGATTGCCCGAGCCTTTGGCGTGAACGAAGCCGTAATAGGTTTGACTATTATTGCAGCTGGTACTTCGTTACCTGAAGTGGTGACTTCTGTAGTGGCGACTCTGCGTGGCGAACGTGACATAGCTGTAGGTAATGTAGTGGGCAGTAATATCTTCAACATCCTTTGTGTACTGGGAATTTCAGGTCTGGTATCTCCGGTGCCACTGCTTGCAGGCGAACAAATGGCCACTGTTGATATTCCCGTAATGGTTGGCGTAGCCATATTGTGTGTGCCACTTTTTTTCATTGGCTCTGTGCTGAATCGTATCGAAGGCCTGTTATTTATGCTGCTGTATGTAGCTTACACCTGGTATCTGGTGGCTGTAGCCTTAAAAGAATCTTACCTGGGCGAGTTACAACAGGGCATTTTGTATGGCCTGCTGCCAGCTGTCGTACTATTTGTTCTGTTGTCTTTTGTCCACGACCGGATGAAAAATAAAGTAAAACATCAATAAGTTAGGTATCGTTCACAAAAAGCAGGCCTAAACGGGCCTGTTTTTATTTCCTGAGGTAGATGACGATTTAATGAACTGTATGAGTTGCCAAAGCTGAGTACTATCCAACCCTTGTTTTTGTTTATATAATCCTTCGCAGTTCATAACCTCAATGAGACCCCATGGAAATCTTTATACTTGTTGGACTTATCCTGTTAAATGGCATTTTTGCCATGTCTGAAATTGCTATTGTCACAGCTAAAAAATCTCGTTTAACGGCTCTGGCACATAAAGGAAAATCCTCGGCCGCCATAGCCCTCAAACTGGCTGAAGATCCTACACAGTTTTTATCTACGGTCCAGATTGGTATTACCTCTATTGGTATCTTAAACGGTATTTTCGGTGAATCTATCCTTGCAGAACCTTTTGCGCTTTGGATGCAAAGTCTGGGGATGGCGCCAGAATTTAGCAGCATTTTTGCTACAGCCTTAGTCGTTATTGTAGTGACCTATGTGTCTATCGTCGTGGGTGAACTGGTCCCGAAACGTATTGGGCAAATCAGTGCGGAGTCTATCGCCTGTTTAATGGCGAAGCCTATGTTGTTGTTGGCTTTAGCCACCAAACCTTTTGTGTTTTTATTATCAGGCTCTACCCACGCTTTTATGCGTTTGTTTGGTTTTGCTCACAATACAGAATCCAATGTAACTCATGAAGACATTCAGGCTATGTTGCTGGAAGGTTCAAGCTCAGGCGTGATAGAGCATAACGAACATGCCATGGTGAAAAATGTGTTCCGTCTGGATGAGCGCTCCATTTCATCTTTGATGGTGCCACGTTCAGACATTATCTTTTTAGATACAGCCATCAGCATGGAAGACAACTTACACCGGGTGATGCAATCGCCTCATTCACGTTTCCCTGTCTGCCAACAAAGCGCTGATGAGCTGATTGGTATAGTTTCAGCCAAACAGTTGCTGGCACAGTCTGTGGCAGGCCAACTGACAGATTTACCCTCTTTGGTACAACCTTGTCACTACGTACCAGACAGCTTAACTGGCATGGAATTGTTAGAACATTTCCGCACCACAGCCCGTCAAGTGGTCTTTGTGGTAGACGAGTACGGTGATTTAAAAGGTATGGTGACGTTGCAGGACTTAATGGAAGCTTTAACAGGTGAATTAAATCCGGATGATGGTGAAGACTTAATGGTGGTGCAGCGTGACGACGGATCTTACCTGCTGGACGGCTTGCTGCCTGTGATCGATTTAAAAGATTGTTTGGGTTTAGATGAATTACCTGAAGAGAATCAGCGCAACTATCAAACGTTAAATGGCTTATTGATGTTGTTGATGGGAAAAATTCCACAAACAGCGGACAAAGTACTGATCAAAAACTGGCAGTTGGAAATTGTCGATATGGATGGCAAACGAGTGGATAAAGTATTGGCTATTCAATTAACACCGGAGCAAATGGCGGAATTAAAGGCCGCTGCAGATGATATGCGCGATTGAGTCTTGTTTTGACAAAGAAGCAGTGTGCAAACTCAAGCCCTGGTGCCAGCAAAAAAAACGCCACAGCAAAGTGGCGTTTTTTTGTTTAATCTTTTTGGTTTTTAGTTCGTAAGGCCAAAGGGTCTGCATCAAGACCAAAACCTAAGAGTGGCAATAATTCCGGTATTTCATCTTCCGGTATGCCAACTTTGTGGAAATGCTTCACCACATACTGCAGATCATGGCCTTGCTCTTTGAATTGTTGTGCAGTTTTTAAGTGCACAGTTCGCATAAAGTTCGATGTCATGATAGTCACTCCCTGGAGAAAAGCGACAGTCATAGTGGTGAAATATTCGACAACAGGCAAGTGTTTTTCGACGAAAATTTAAACAATTTTTCGGACAAATTCTAAGCTGTTGATCCCACTAAAAGATAATCAAATCAGCTTAAATTTTCGCCTCAGTATTTTATCCAGCAATTTTTGAGGTAACAGCCTGGCAAGCAGAATTAAGCTGACAGCACCATGTCCAATCCCCACAACACCGCTACAATTGGCTTTATCTAGTTGCTTCATCAGGCTGTTGGCAAAACTTTCTGCTGAAGTTGGCTTATTCTGGCTGGCGTTAGCGCGCAGTAGCACTCCTTCACGCATCGACCACCAAAATGAATCAGGTTTTAATAGTTGCTCTGCTTCAAGCTTGGCTCTGTTGGCAAAACCTGTATCTATGGCGCCGGGTTGCACTGTTAAAACTCTGACGCCTAAAGGAGCTAATTCCATCCGAAGCGCGTCCGACAAACTATGCAAGGCGGCTTTGGAGGCGCAATAAACTCCGGCAAAAGGTGTGGTTAAAACACCTGAGACACTGCCAATATTTACAATTAAGCCTTTGCTTTGTATCAGCAAAGGCAAACAGGCTTGAGTGAGATCCATTACCGCAAATACATTCACTTCAAACTGCTGACGCAGACCTTCAGCTCCGGCATCCAGCACAGGTCCCATCACCCCAAATCCAGCGTTATTCACCAGAATATCTAATCGCCCTACCTGTTGTTTCAGCTGCACTGCAGCTTCTTTGACCGAATCTGCTTCGGTCATTTCCAGCGCTATAGTCTCCAGACCTAAATGTTGCAGCGCCACTAAATCGGCTTCTTTTCGCGCTGTGGCAAAAACTCTGTATCCTTGACGTTTAGCTTCAATAGCCAAAGCTTTACCTATACCACCGGAACAACCTGTGATCAGCATGGTTTTGCTCATGGCCTGGCTCCCTTTACTAAATGCTGTTCGTCTGGTCTGAGCGTTAACACCAGAAAACCAGTGTCAGTCACAGCCACTGTATGCTCCCATTGGGCAGATAACTTTTTATCTTTGGTCACCACAGTCCAGCCATCAGACTTTTGTTTTATCCTTCTGTCGCCCTGATTAATCATTGGCTCAATGGTGAACACCATGCCGGGTTTGAGGGTTAAACCTGTGCCTGCTTTGCCATAATGCAAAATTTGTGGCTCTTCATGCATTTCACGGCCTATGCCATGGCCACAGTATTCACGCACCACAGAATAACCATGCCGCTCAGCATGTTGCTGCACAGCTTGTGCTATATCACCTAAACGCGCACCGGGTTTGACCTGATAAATGCCCTGCCACAGCGCCTGATAAGTCACATCCACCAGGCGTTGCGCCAAAGGACTGACCTTGCCCAGACAATACATTTTGCTGGAGTCGGCTATAAAGCCGTCTTTTTCCAGCGTAATGTCCAGATTGACAATATCGCCTTCTTTTAAAATATCAGTCTGTTTTGGCATGCCATGACAGACCACCTCATTGATGGAGCTGTTCAGTACATATTGGTAGTCGTATTGACCTTTACTGGCCGGCCTGGATGCTAATGGTCCACGAATAAATGCTTCCACCGCATCGTTAAGCTGCATGGTGCTGATACCTGGTTTGACTAACTCATCCAGCATCAGAAAAACCTGCGCCAACAGCTGCCCTGCTTTGTGCTGGACATCCAGTTCAGCCTGGGTTTTCAGATGGATCGAGTTCATTTAGCAAGTCCTGCAAAGTAGTTGATTTGTTTTTCAGTAATTTACGACACAATTCCTGATAGCTCAGCTGGGGATTCAACTCAGCCAGCATACCAACACGGATCCAGAATTCAGCCTGCGCATTGATAGATCGAGCCATCACTTTACTCGCTTCCCGCAAGTCCTCATGCAGGTCGTCCGATATTTTCACTATGCCCATAGATACACTTTATATACATTTCGTATATTTATTGTATAAAAGAAATGCGAAAAAAGCACTTAAAATGACGACAGAAACTGGGTAAGGTATGACATAGGACAATAAACCATTTCAAACAGTGGGTTATAGTTCAGTATCAGCAATTGGGTTTAAAACTTAGACTGAGAGCCAGGACATGAGCTTATTTAACGATATCTACAGTGCGGTTGAGCGGCAGTTTTTCTACAGCCTGACATTAAAAATTGTCGGCAATATAGGCTTTTTAACACTGATTTTCTGGCTGGCGATGTTTGCAGCTTACCCGGCTGAAGGAGGTGCCGGACACAGCTGGTGGTGGATTTTAGTGCTGGGAACAGGCGCCTTTATTTTTACCATAGGTTACCTGATGCACTTAATAGTACGACCGGTAAAAGCGCTGGTCGATGCGCTGCAACAAGCTAATCAGGCAGGCAGTGATTTAAAAACCCGATTACCAGCCTTTACCTTTGACGAATTCCGCACTTTGTCTGAGCAATACAACTTATTTGTTGATCAGTTATCCGGTATGTTGCGAGGCATTCATCAGCAAGCGTCCAGCAACTTTGCCGTCAATCAGCAAGTGGCAGAAGCCGTGCATAGCACCAGACGTCAGTTACAAGGTGCAGAACAAAGTAGTCAGCAAATCCGCCAGCAAAGTGATCAGTCGTTACAACGCCTGGCCGAGATAGTACAAAGCAATGATCAGGTGATAGTGGTAGCCAGCAGTACTGTACATAATGCTAAAAACGCCAGCACTCAGCTGGATCAGCTCACCAACCAGTTGCATAAAATTGAGCAACTGCTGGCCAACTTTGGTGGCACAGTGACAGGTTTGCAGAAAAATGCCGAAAACGTGCGACAGATTTTATTGATGGTGGAAAACTTCTCTGATCAAACGAATTTGCTGGCGTTAAACGCGGCCATTGAAGCGGCAAGGGCTGGTGAAGCGGGCCGGGGTTTTGCTGTGGTGGCAGACGAAGTCCGTACTCTGGCAGCAAAAGTAAACAGTGCTACAGGCCAGATCTCGGGCTTTCTGAATGAAATGGATGTGTTAGTGCGGGATACCAAAAATGAATCTGAGCAACTGCAACAACAAGCCGGTGCGGCTCAGCAGCAAATACAGCAAACCAGTGGCGATTTTAGTCAGTTAGAACTACAACTAAAAAATGCCCAGCAACAGTTAAATCAAATTCAACAACATGTACAACAACTGGCGCATAGCTCAGAGCAAAATCATCATCACCTGACTGAAATTGAGCAAGGCACTAACCTGGCTTATCAACAGATGGCGGCTATTGATCAGGCTACAGAGCAACTGTTATCTGGTACTAAACGCACCCAACAGCAGCTGCAACCTTTTTCTGCAGCTTAAATAACGGCGTCTTTATTATTCATCTGGCCATTCTGTTGCAATGCTTTAACCAGCTGCAACAGGGCCGGATGAGTCAGTTTTCGCTCTGGAGATATCGCATAAAAACGCTCGGTTACCCTGTGGATCACCCCAACTTTTAACAAGCGGTAGTTTGTTAATAACTGAGTTTCTAATAACAAGGGCGCAGCAAAAACTCCCAACCCTTGTTGAGCAAAAGCCTGCATCAAAGCACTGTCATCAAACTCAGCAACCACCTCAGGCTGGATTTCCACTTCGTTAAACCACCCCATCAACTGCTGACGGATAATGGACTTTTTGCCTTGTAACAAAAACGGTTGGCCTTGCAAAGAATACGGAAAATCCGCAGTAAGCTGCAGTGCCAGAGTTTCGCAGCCATAAACAGCCATAGGAGACTCTGTAACTAAGTGACTATAAGCCTTTACATGGCTGCCCGGCTGAATAGGCTGATCAGACAACACCATATCAAGCTTATTAATAGCCAATTCAGACAATAAAGCCGCCAGCTCACCTTCGCGGCAAATCAGTTTAATGGGCAACTGCAATATTGGCTTAAGCATTTCATAAACAAAAGCCTTAGGTAACACATCGGTAATACCTACAGTAAAACTTTGCCAGCTGCTGTGCTGCCGGGTCAGAACAGCTTTAAGCTCATCTCCCAGTTGGAAAATATCTGCGGCATAGCGCTGTACCACAAGTCCGAGCTCAGTAGGAATAAGCCGCTTACCCTGACGAGCAAACAACGCAGTACCTATGCCATGTTCAAAAGCGCTAATTTGACCACTGATAGTTTGCGGAGTGATGTGCAACAACTCGCTGACACGGGCAATGCTGCCGTGTTCAGCCACCAGGTAAAAGTAATAAAGTTGGTTATAGTTTACAGGTGTCATTCTTATTCAGCTATTTACGAACATATACTCAGTTATATTCGAATTTTACTGACAAAGTAAAGAGCGTATAACTAGTTCTGCTGTGAGGTTCCTGCAGAGTTTCATAGCGACAGTTTAACCCATAGGCACATCCGCGCCTTTTGCCTCTTGCTAGCAAGGGGCTTTTTTATGTCCAGGGATGGACGGTATGTCGCAACCGTCAGGAACGTTGTTGCGACGATTTAGCCTTCTCCATTGAAGCTGCAGCTTTGTTGACTGCCCTCATTCGCCCCAATCACATAGTGGACTATGTTCATGGGGACTCATTCTCTTGTCGCCTCGCTGCAACTCCACTGGCTTTGGCTAAACCCTGTCATCGTTCAAGCTGCAGCTTTGTTGACTGCCCTTATTCGCCCCAATCGCATAGTGGACTATGCTCATGGGGACTCATTCCTTTGTCGCCTCGCTGCAACTCCACTTGTTTTAGCACTACGCTGCCTCCATTTAACTGGTAGCTGTGTTTTGCAGGTTCAATAGGTAAGACCCAGAGGGACGTTTTGATGATGAAGTATCCGGCCATTTTTAAGTTTGCAGGTCAGGATGAGCTGCTCTATATAGCGACCAGGAGTAGTTTTGAGCACAATTTCCAGCTGCAGCAGGCCTACTTCACACCTGATGATTTGTTGATTGATGCCACTGGACAAGCTTATCTTTTAGATCAAATACAACAGCAAAGTGTTTTACCTGTAGCAATCCGGCAGTATGAACTGCAGGAGTTGACCGCTTTGGTTCAGGCGCATTTTTTTGCTTTAGCCCAAAGTTGTGTGGTGAAAATTCAGGCGCCTTCGGTCAGTGTATTATTCGATCTTCTTGCGGAGACTGACCCTGCTGAACAAAGCTAACAGCAGCTTGTCCTGCGCACTCTTGCTGGTTAAAGTGAGCGGGGAACCAAACGGAGTAAATTAAAAATGGCAGTTGAATTATTAGTCGGCCTTCAGGTAAACAATGCGGATCTTTATGCTGAATATCGCCGTTTAATGACGCCTATATTGCATCAACATCAGGGGGATTTTGGCTGTGACTTTTTGGTACAACAAAGTCTTAAACCCGCGGATACGGCCATCAACAGAGTCTTCACTATTTATTTTGCCAGCCAACAGCTAATGGACAGTTTTTTCACCCATCCTGACTACCTGAAAATCAGACAAGACTATTTTGAACCTGCAGTCTCAGCCAGCCACATTCTGGCGACTTACCAAAGGCCAGACTAAGTTTGCACTCTGCGCGGAAAATCACAATAAAATACAGTGCCCTCACCAGGCACTGAGTGAAAACCAATGGTACCGCCCATAGATTCTATAATGGCTTTGCTGATGGCAAGGCCCAGGCCCGTGCCGGACTTCGCCTTGGAGTCAGAGCTATCGGCCTGAGCAAAACGCTGGAATATCTTTTCCTGAAAATGCAACGGTATCCCCTCGCCTTTGTCTTCAACCTGCAGGCGGGTCTTATCTTCATACTGAGCATAACTCAGAACAACCTCAGCACCGGGTTTGGAATATTTAATAGCGTTAGACAATAAGTTACTCAGCACCTGCTGCAGCCTGTGGCTGTCCAGTTGCATCTGAACAGATTGGCTGTTCAGTACCGTCAAGCGAACGCCGAATTTATCGGCATAAGGCTGATTTTGCACCACAGCCTGCCGGCTTTCCTCAGCTAAATCACAAGGTTGCAAATAAAAATCCATTTTCCCTGCACTGAGTTTTTCCATATCCAGTAAATCGTTGACCAACAGCTGCAAGCGTTTACTGTTTTGGCTGGCCACTTTGAGCATTGCCAGAGCTTTATCAGACAAGGGCCCCAGCACCTGATTGATCACAAGCTCCAGTGCGCCACTGATGGCAGTGATAGGAGTGCGAAGTTCGTGGCTGACAGTGGAGATAAAATCTGTCTTCATTTGTTCGAGCTGTTTTTGCTCGCTGATATCATGCATCAGCACTAAAGCCCCTAACACCTGACCTGAGCGTGTTTTAATCTGTTCTCCGCGGCAGCGGGCCCAGCGTGGCGGTTGCTCCTTGCCTTTAATACAAATATCCTGCCCTACCACTGTTTCACCACGAAAAGCTCTGAGCAACGGAATACGTTCTGCAGGTAATACGGTCTGGCCATCGTCTTCATACAAGTCATAATAATGGCTCCATAACTCTGAATCACAGTGCCGTACATCCACGCCGTGCCAGTCGCGTGCTACCTTATTAAACTGCTCCAGTTGCCCTTCACTGTCGCACGCCACCAACGCATCAGGAATAGAATCGAGCAATAAATCCAGCAACTG
>NZ_JAIWOI010000183.1 GCF_020217005.1 Rheinheimera sp.
CAGCTTATGTTCGGTTTGTAGTTTTTGTTTGTGCTCATTCAGCCTGTCCATCACCATTTGCGCCAGTTTGCGCAGCAGAGTTTTGTCGTGCTCTGTCATTTTTCGTGGCACAGAGTCGATTACACACAAGGTACCTAAGGCAAATCCCTGCTCATTGATCAGTGGACAACCGGCATAAAAACGAATATTTGGAATAGTGCACACCAGCGGATTGTCGGCAAAACGTTCGTCTTTTGAGGCGTCTTCGACAATAAAAACATCAGATTGCAAAATAGCATGGGCACAAAAGGCCAGTTTACGGTCCGTCTGACAAACCTCGAGCCCTTGTTTACTTTTAAACCATTGCCGCTGCTCGTCAATCAGCGACACTAAAGCAATAGGCACCTGAAACACTGAGCTGGCTAAAGAAGTAACCAGATCAAAAGTACTGTCCGGTTCAGTATCCAGGATCTGTAACTTCAGCAGCGCTTTTAATCTATCCTGCTCATTGTCGGGAACTGAAGCAACTTGCATAGATGCACTCCTTGGCGGGCGACTCGTTCGTTAGCTAAAACATACCACAGAATTTTGCAGTCAGCCTTGAGGATCCTGCTGTTTTGTTCCGGCTAACAAAGCCTGTAAATCATCAGGCACGGGCTTAGCCTCTAACACCGGATAACGGCTGGAACCAGGATTTCCGACTGGGAGGCGACCGGTTAAATGCCCAATAGGAGTAAGCAATAAACGCAAAACCTGGCCACGAATTTCGGCCCCATCTGACTGGTCAACAGCGAGTTTTAACATCAGCCAATGGCTATGCAGGTGCAGCATAAACTGCTGTTGTCCCAAAATATGCGCTCGCTCTAAATGCGACCAGGCGCTTGACCATTGTTGCTGGCGTCGGGCTTTTAGCGCCTGTTTTACTTCGGCATAAAATGCCTGCTCTGCAGTGCATGTCATTGGACACAGTTCCTGTCTCTGTAGTGATAGTTACAATGACCCGCCCGGGTTACTCCGTCAAGACTTTGTATTTTTGCCAGAGGCTGTATTGACCTTGAGTTTTTCGAGGCTTTGTATTAGGGTACAGCCACTGATGTATCTGGCAGACTTCGAAACGGCATGAACAGAAATCGCGGACAAATTTCCCGCCTGACATTACTGATGCTTATCGGCCTACTCCTGTTTAAGGGAGTGGCAGCTGCCGCTATGTTATGTTGTGGTCCGGATCATTCAAGCAAGCACTCTCAAATGCCAGAACATCAGATGATGACAGAACACAGCCATCACCACATGTCTGAGTATTCTGACCATCAACTTGCCGTCAATGATTCCGGTAACCTCGTTATGGATGATCACGAATTGTCCTGTCCCGGCTGTGCTGTCAGCTGTGCCGCGGCAGTATTGATGATGAATCCATCAGACTGTATCGCTGTCCCGCCACAAACTGAGCGGATCATCAGCTTTAATTCTTTAGTTTTACCTCTGACTCTCTCTGGTCTGGAACGACCGCCCCGTTTATTCAGCTGAACATGGTAGTTGCACCACAACAGCTACGTTGAATGCTGTATCTGTGGTGTGTTTTTCAGCTTTATTAAACAGGTTATGATTTTATGCAGCAGTTTATTTATCTGGCGCTCTTCTGTGCCACCCTATTGTTTTCCGCTTCGGCGTTCGCCAACGCTACAGAAGAGGCAACAGTTCAGCCTCTTAGTACTGTAACTTTGCAAAAAAACACCACAGACTGGAAACAAGCCAACCAAAAAGTTGCAGAATTGGGTGGCTGGCAATACTACGCCACTGAAGCCGGTGGCCATCAGGATATGGACCATTCCAAACATTCGATGCCGATGGATCACTCCAAACATTCCGAAGCTATGGACCACTCCAAACATTCGATGCCGATGGATCACTCCAAGCATTCCGGGCCAATGGACCATTCCAAACATTCCGAGCCAATGGATCATTCAAAGCACAAGAAGGTAAAAACAGGAGATGAAGATGAACATCATCACTAAGTTTTGTCCGCTGCTGGCAGCGCTATTACTGAGTGCCTGTGCCGTCACCACAACACCAGAGCAGCCTGAAGTGTTAGCGCAAACGGCTGCAGCGATGCAGGTTCAGTTGTCCGCCACAGATCCTGCGGTAAGAACAGAAGCAGAGCAGGAAATAGCCCGGCTGCTGGCTGAACCTTTAACCGCAGAGCACGTCAGCCGTGTTGCGGTATTAAACAATCCGGATTTTCTGGCAGCATTGGCCTCTGTGGCCATCAGCAAGGCAGATTTAATTCAGGCGGGCTTGTTACCTAACCCAGGGTTAAGAGTGATCAGAAGCCGAGGAGAAGAAGGCTACAACACTGAGCTCGATTTTTCGCTGAATCTGTTTAAGTTGATTTTTTTAAGCCGGGACAAAGCCATTGCTGCGCAGCAAGCACAGCAACAACAGCAACAAGTCGCTTTGCAATTAATTAATGTGCTGACACAAAGCCGCAGCGCTTTTATTGAAGCCGTTACAGCACAGCAGCGTTATGACTATTTGCTTACAGTGCAGGAAGCTATAGATGCGTCGGCTGAATTGGCTAATCGTATGTATCAGGTTGGCAATTACAGCGAACTACAACAAGCCCGTCAGCTGAAATTTGCGGCGCAAATCCGGCTGCAACTGGCACAAGCGAAACAACAACAGCAACAAAGCCGTGAGCAGCTTTACCTGCAGCTTGGTGTAGCGCCGCAAACCGCTTTGCAATTGCCTGCTTATCTGCCTGCAATTCCTGAAACTTTGCCACTACAGCAAGATATGGAGCAACTGGCTCTGGCACAGCGGCTGGATCTGCAACAAGCCAAAGCCCGCTTAAGCCAATTGGAACTGCAATTAGGCCTTGAGAAAAACAGCCGTTTTATCCGTGGTTTATCTGCTGAAATTGCCGGATCAATGCAACATAGCGAAGAACGCGAAGTAGCCCTGGGCTTTGAGTTGCCCTTATTCGACTCAGGCTCTGCCCGCATCAGCAAAGCCCAGGCTCAATACCAGCAGGCCTGGTGGCAAGCCAAAGCTTTGGAACAAAAAGCCCGCACAGAAGTACGCCAGGCTCTGATTTCACACCAAAGCGCCTATCAAATTGCCCGCCACTATCAGGACCAGTTAGTGCCACTAACGCAAAAAATTAATCAGCAAAACGTGCTGCGTTACAACGGCATGTTAATTGGCGTATTTGAACTGATAGCGGATACCCAGGCTCAGGTCGAAACAGTGACTGGACAAATGAATGCACAGCGCGATTTTTACCTAACAGAACTGCAGCTGCAACAAAGCTTATGGGGCAGTCCAACAGTACAGCCTGCTGCTGAAATTGAAACCGCAAACAACACAGCTGCTGCAGCTGGTCATTAACAGGAGAATGTGATGCTAACCCGTCGTGATTTATTAAAAAAAGTCGGTGCTATTACAGCTGCTGTAGGTGTAGCCGCAGTCAGCAGAAGCTCAATGGCCGCTTTGCCTGAACCTGTGATCCAGCAATCTGCTGACACTATGGACCCCTTGGTTCCCACTACTGGCCGGCCTTATAACCCTGTGGTTACATTAAACGGCTGGACTTTACCCTGGCGAATGAACAATGGCGTAAAGGAATTCCATTTAGTGGCAGAACCTGTAGTGCGTGAACTGGCCCCCGGTATGAAGGCGCATTTGTGGGGCTATAACGGTCAGTCACCAGGCCCTACTATTGAAGTGGTGGAAGGCGACAGAGTGCGGATTTTTGTCACCAATAAGTTGCCTGAACATACCTCAGTGCACTGGCATGGCCAGCGTTTACCTAATGGCATGGACGGAGTCTCAGGTTTAAATCAGCGCGCCATCCAGCCTGGTAAAACCTTTATGTATGAGTTTATCGCCCGCCGTCCCGGCACTTTTATGTACCATCCTCATGCTGATGAAATGGTGCAGATGGCGATGGGCATGATGGGCATGTGGATCACCCATCCAAAAGATGCGCATCCTCATATTGACGAAGTAGACCGTGATTTCTGTTTCCTGCTCAATGCCTATGATATTGAACCGGGCAGTGCGACACCAAAAATTATGACCATGACCGACTTTAACCTCTGGACCTGGAACAGTCGCGTCTTCCCTGGCATAGATCCGCTAGTGGTGCGCAAAAATGACAAAGTGCGGATCCGGGTCGGTAATCTGACGATGACCAACCATCCTATTCATATCCATGGCCATGAGTTTACAGTCACTGGCACAGACGGTGGTCCTGTGCCCACTTCTGCGCGCTGGCCGGAAGTCACCACAGATGTGGCTGTAGGGCAGATGCGCCAGATTGAATTACTGGCCGACGAAGAAGGTGACTGGGCTTTCCATTGCCATAAATCGCACCATACGATGAATGCGATGGGCCATGATGTACCGACCATGATTGGTGTGGATCACAGTGGTTTGATGCAAAAAATCAATAAACTGGTGCCGGATTATATGGTAATGGGCGAACGCGGCATGGCGGATATGACCGAAATGCAAATGCCTTTGCCAGCCAATACACTGCCGATGATGTCGGGTGATGGGCCTTTTGGCTCTGTCGAAATGGGTGGCATGTTCAGCATCTTTAAAGTGCGTAAGGACCAGGCGCCTGGTGATTACAAAGACCCGGGCTGGTATCAGCATCCTGCCGGCACTGTGGCACAAGAATGGACAGGTGAAATTCCGCAAGCAAACCGAGCAGCGGTTGAGAACACAGGCAATACAGGCGCTGAACTTAAAGTCCGCAAACCTTCAGGCCACCAGCACCACTAATTCTTTAACTATGGGCTAGTGATGCCCTCGCCTTTGTCAGTGCAACCTGCTCCATACAGGTTGCACTTTTTTCATTTCCACCAGTATCCAGTCGCACCCAAACAAGACTAAACAAAATAATTTTCGCTTGTTTATACTTTTTTGGAATAGAAACCAAATTAAAACAAATAATAAACACACGTAACCAAATGTAATAAAACTCTGTTAATTCGCCGCCCTCAGCAGGCAATCTGCCGCAAATTCACAAGAAAAGAAAACTTAAATTAACGGAAACATCCAAATACGATAAATTCATAACCATTTACATTAACAAATTATTGACCAATCATCTTAACGCTCGTCCGAAATTTAACCATTTAAGGAACGGGAAATCCAGATAACAATAATTTGAGAGAATAAAATGCAACCTAAACACTTTAAGCTTAATAAAATAGCCTTGTTCACTCTTCCGGTACTGAGTTTACTCAGTAGTACTGTGATGGCACAGGAACAAGCCAATGCACCTGTCACCCGTTTTATTGTGGAGTACGGAACCACTGCGCCAAGTTCATTGCGCACGCCTGAACCTCTGCTCTCTGCAGCCGCTTTAAAAGAACGCACTGTGTTTCTGCAACAACATGTGGCCCAGGACCTGTCGGCTTTAGCTGGAGCCCCTTTATCTTACGTTCGCGTAAGTTCAGCGGTTAAAGGACGGCATATAGTTAAAGCAGATCGTAAACTCTCGGCCAAAGAAACCGAAGAAATGCGAAAAAATCTGGCCAAAGACCCCAATGTGTCTTTAGTAGAAGAAGATAGATTATTAACCATAGCTGCGACCCCCAACGACACTCAGTACAGCAACCAGTGGCACTATTTTGAATCCACTGGCGGTTTAAGGGCAAATACGGCCTGGGATAATGCTACTGGTGCCGGAGTAGTAGTTGCGGTGCTGGATACAGGCTACCGGCCACATGCCGACCTGAATGCGAATATCCTGCCGGGCTATGACATGATCTCCGACAGCTTTGTCGGCAATGATGGTAACGGCCGTGACAACAATGCTCAGGATCCGGGTGACTGGATTTTGGCCAATGAATGTGGTGGCACGCACGCAGCTCAGGATTCTTCCTGGCACGGTACCCACGTAGCTGGCACGGTAGCTGCCGTCACGAATAATGCTTCAGGTGTGGCTGGTGTAGCTTATGGTGCCAAAGTAGTACCTGTGCGTGTTTTAGGTAAGTGTGGTGGTTATACCTCGGATATTGCAGACGGTATCATCTGGGCTTCTGGTGGCACAGTGTCTGGTGTTCCGGCTAATGCCAATCCGGCTAAAGTAATCAATATGAGTTTAGGAGGCTCTGGCGCTTGTGACTCGACCACTCAGGCTGCTATTAATATTGCCCGTGCCAACGGTACTGTCGTTGTGATCGCCTCAGGTAACGATAATGCCAATGCCAACAATTTTAACCCGGGTAACTGTGCTGGTGTGGTCAACGTGGCATCAACAAACCGCAGCGGTGGCCGGGCTTATTACTCTAACTACGGTACCTCTATCGATGTCGCAGCGCCTGGTGGTGCTATGAACTCAGCCAATGATCCAAACGGTATTTTATCGACCTACAACACTGGTACTACAACACCTGGATCTGACAGTTATGGCTACAGCCAGGGCACCTCAATGGCCGCCCCGCATGTGGCTGGTGTTGCTGCCTTAATAGCCCAGAAAAAACCAACGGCTACACCGGACGAAATTGAAACTATCCTGAAAACCACTACCCGCTCTTTCCCTGCCAGTTGCAACAATTGCGGCACTGGTATTGTTGATGCGGCGGCGGCTGTGGCAGCAGCGTCTGGTAGCAGTGGTGGCGGCGGTGGTACAGGCGCCACGGCAACAGTGAACAACATCAGTGTAGCCCGCAACAGTTGGAAACATTACACCCTGGCAGTGCCTGCAGGTATGAGTGTGCTAACAGTCTCTATGTCTGGTGGCACAGGGGATGGTGATTTGTACGTACGTCGTGGCGCGCAGCCAACGACCTCAAGTTATGATTGCCGTCCATACCTGACAGGGAACAACGAAAGTTGTACCTTTAACAACCCAGTTGCAGCCACTTACTATATCAGTATTCGTGGTTATTCAGCTGTTTCTGGTTTGAGCTTAACTACCTCTTACCAGCCTTAATCTCCGGTCTTTTTCGTTGCAGATCCCGGCATGTGCCGGGATCTTTTTCATAGCTGTTCTTAGTTTATTTTTGCAGACCATCTAAAATAGCACATTGGGGTTGATCATCTGCGCAGCAACTATCAGCCAATTGCTGCAATATCTGTTGCATTTGCTGCAATTCAGCGACTTTTTCCTTAATTTCATCCAGATGTTGTTCTGCCAGTTGTTTCACCTCTTTACTGCTGCGCTGTGGGTCACGCCACAAATCCAGCAAGGAACTGACTTGAGCGATTGAGAAACCTAAGGCTCGGGCTTGCCTGATAAAATTCAGTTGCTGCAACTGTTGGCTATTGTACAACCTGTACCCCGCTTCTGTTCTGTTGGCTTTATGCAGCAGACCTGCTTCCTCATAATGACGAATCATCTTGGCGGACAGTCCGGTCTGTTTGGCCGCCTGGCCAATAGTCACTAAAGTAGCCATCATTTTACTCCTGTGCCTTCCAGCGCTGTAACAACAGAGCATTACTAATCACGAATAAACTGCTACAGGCCATAGCTGCACCTGCAATCACCGGATTGAGATAACCTAAAGCGGCTAGCGGTATGCCTATGGCATTAAAGATAAAAGCCCAAAACAGGTTCTGCTGAATTTTGCGATAGCTCAGTCTGGCAATCTGCAAGGCCGCACTGACCAATGAAGGTTTACTGCGCATCAGAGTCATGGCAGAGGCGCTCACCGCAACTTCAGTGCCGCTGGCCATAGCTATGCCTAAATTTGCCTGAGCTAAAGCTGGCGCGTCATTTATGCCATCACCGACCATAGCCACCTGATAGCCTTGTTGTTGCCAGCTGGCAATAGCAGCGGCTTTTTCACCGGGCAGCACTTCAGCTTTCCAGTCGGTTAACCCCAATTGCTGCGCTATTAATGCCGCACT
Source organism: Rheinheimera sp. (assembly GCF_020217005.1). Lineage (GTDB taxonomy): Bacteria > Pseudomonadota > Gammaproteobacteria > Enterobacterales > Alteromonadaceae > Pararheinheimera. The sequence continues at coordinate 7,846 of NZ_JAIWOI010000183.1, forward strand.
CTCTTTGCTGTCGCCCGTTAGCATAGCCACAGCTATAGCTTGTTGTTTTAACAAAGCCACGGCTTGTACCGCATCAGCTTTTAGCTCATCGGTAAAACAAAACAGCGCCAACAACTGATAACTCTCGTCTGCTTGTTGCTCCGCCAGCCAGGACACTGAAGCGCCACTGGTTTTAATTTGCCCGAGCGGCAAGTCTAGCCCCAACTGCTGCATCCAATGGCTACTACCGAGCACCAGACTACGACCTTGCACTTTGCCTTGTACGCCTTTGCCTGCGACCACGCGGAACTCTGTGGCTGCAACTGTTTCCACCTGATGCGCTGCGGCATAAGTCAGTAAAGCTTTGGCCAGCGGATGCTCACTGTTTTGTTGCAACGAGGCAGCCCATTGCAGCGTATCAGCTTCATCAGTAAAACGACTGACTTGCTGCAGCACGGCTTTGCCCTGGGTTAAAGTACCGGTTTTATCAAACACCACCAGGTTCACCGCCTTCGCCTGCTCTAAGGCAATAGCATCTTTAATCAGAATTCCTGAACGCGCAGCAGAACCTGTTCCAGCCATAATAGCAGCAGGTGTGGCCAGACCCAGAGCACAAGGACAGGCAATCACCAATACCGCGACCGCATTGAGAATACCTGTCACCCAATCTTCAGCCAGCAGCCCCCACCCCAGCAGGGTCGCCAGAGCGATCAGTAAAACCACCGGCACAAAAATAGCGCTGATTTTATCTACTAAAGCCTGGACAGGCGCTTTCGCCCCTTGTGCCTGTTCCACAAGTTGAATAATGCGGGACAAGGTCGATTCAGCTCCTACAGCGCTGGCTCTGATCTGCAATACACCATCCAGATTGACTGAGCCTCCTGTCACTTTATCTGCCAGTGTTTTACTGACCGGCACAGACTCGCCGCTGATCAGGGCTTCATCTACATGGCTTTGGCCTTGCTCAACCACAGCATCCACCGCAATGCGTTCGCCTGGCTTTACCAGCACCAGGTCCCCTTGTTGCACAGCTTCCGCTTTTACTTCAAGCCAAAGCCCGTTTTGCCACAAAGTCGCGACTGCGGGTTTTAAATTCTCCAATGCCCTTAAAGCATCTGTAGTACGTTTTTTTGCTTTGTGTTCCAGATACTTACCCAACAGTACCAGACTTAATACTGCACTGCTGCTTTCAAAATACAAATGAGGCGCACCATGCCCTGCATGCTGTGCAGCAAAAGCCCACCACAGATACAAGGACAAACCATAAGCTGCACTGGTACCAATGGCCACCAGCAAATCCATATTGCCACTGCCTGCTTTAAGTGCAGCCCAGCCCGCTTTGTAAAAACGCGCGCCAAAATAGAACTGCACCGGAGTAGCCAACAACCATTGCCAGAAGGATGGCAACATCCAATCCAGCCCAAACAGCATGCCAATCATTGGCAGAATTAAAGGCAAAGTAAGCACTATGCTGGCGACAACAGGCCACCATTGCTGCTGATAAAAAGCAGGCTGAACAACGTCAACTACCGGCTTTTCCAACGGCAGACTGGCCTGATAGCCCGCCTTCTCCACAGCAGCCATCAATACCTCTGGCGACAGAGCAAGGCCGCTAATCGCTGCGGTTTCAGTGGCCAGATTGACGTTGACTTGCTCTACACCTGTCACTTTAGCTAAAGCTTTTTCTATACGCCCCACACAGGAAGCACAGCTCATTCCGCTGATATTCAATTGGATCTGTTCAGACATACCATGACTCCAGTCAAAAAAGGGGAATACCCCGATAGCGTCAAAGCTAAAGCTTGCCCTTAGGGTAAGGTCAACTAAAAAGTTCAGCACTAACACTTGACCTTAACACAGCGGAAGCGTTCATCATGTTCGCAAGCTAACTCAACAGTAAAAAGGAAAGATAGTATGAAAGTACAACTAAAAGTCACAGGCATGAGCTGTAACCACTGCATCAGCATGGTGAATAAAGCAGTTGCACAGTTGCAGGCTGATGCCAAAGTGACAGTAGATTTAGCGCAGCAGCAGGTAGATGTTGAAAGCGATTTGGCAGCAGAGGATATTATTGCAGCGCTGGATGAAGCCGGTTACCCGGCTACAGAGCTATAACTTTGTAGTTGCTTTGGTTTAGTAAAACTCAGCTACAAAAGGGCAAAGCAGCCAAAGCAGA
>NZ_JAIWOI010000184.1 GCF_020217005.1 Rheinheimera sp.
CTCAAACTGGTAGTGAAAGCCAGCAATTGTCTGAGATTTTGCGCTGCTAACTCTGCGACTTGGGGTTGCTGTACTTTTAGATTCAAACACCGGAGCTGGTAAAGAGGCTAATTCACAGGCGGTCAGATAAAACTCCGCCTTGGAACAAAACTGCGGGCTGGATAAATTAAACAGCTCTGGCCATAACTGCTGCTGCACTATGGCTGAAACCGCAGCACAAATATCACTGCTATGTACCATATTTACCGCAACATCAGCGGCACCAGCCTGTTTACCAGATAAAAACCGCGCCGGATGGCGGCCAGGACCAATTAAACCTGCCAGACGTAAAGTACAGCAAGGCAAAGCGACTCTGAGTAGTTGCTCACCAACGGCCAGTAATTCAATTCGAGGGTCAGATAATTGCAATTGGCTTTGCTCATCAACGTCCCCGACCAGGCCTTCATAGATGCCGGTGCTGCTCAGATGAATACAGGCTATTGAGCCTAACTGCTTCATCAGAGTAGCCAATTGAGCAACAGCTCTGGTGTAACCTTCCCCATCGGAGCGGCTGGCAGGCACAGTGCAAATAACAACTGCGTCCTTAAACAAAGCTGTTAGTTCAGTAGTAGGTCTGACAGATTGTCCGAGGTCTAATACAAAATGCCCAAAGTGTTCAGTCAAGACAGAAGATTTAGCCGCGCTGCGGCTACTAAGCCATAACTCATGGCCATCTGCTTTAAGTTGAGTCGCCAGTTGAGTTCCTAACCAACCTGCGCCTATCACTAAAATTTTCATACCTACAGCCTTCACTAGCTTGATGTTAAATTGGATGGTAACAGAATAACAACTGCGATTTTTATCAAATTTTCCACTCTGAGCTCATTTCCCGGCAATTTTTATTGATCAGCGTCAACACAGCAAACAGACAAAAGGCGTAATTTAGCCTTAACTCATTCTTGTGTATGAGTTTTAGCTACTGACTGGTGCTTTATTCAAACTAACGGACCAGACCCACAGTTCCATATGGAGGAGCAATCCGAATGGATGTTGTAGAACTATCAAGGTTACAGTTCGCCGCTACGGCAATGTATCACTTCTTATTTGTACCCTTAACCTTGGGTATGACTTTCTTGCTGGCTATTATGGAGTCAGTCTATGTGATGACGGGTAAAGAAATTTACCGCGACATGACCAAATTCTGGGGCAAGCTGTTTGCCATCAACTTCGCTTTAGGTGTGACCACAGGCATAGCGATGGAATTCCAGTTTGGCACCAACTGGTCTTATTACTCCCACTACGTTGGCGATATTTTTGGCGCGCCTTTGGCTATTGAAGGCCTGATGGCATTTTTCCTTGAGTCTACTTTAGTCGGCTTGTTCTTTTTTGGTTGGGACAGGCTGAGCAAAGTGCAACACTTAGCCGTGACCTGGCTGGTGGCTTTAGCCTCAAACTTATCTGCTTTATGGATCCTGATTGCCAACGGTTGGATGCAACACCCTGTCGGGGCTGAATTTAATTTCGAAACCATGCGTATGGAAATGGTCAGCTTTAGTGAAGTGGTATTTAACCCTGTAGCTCAGGTGAAATTTGTGCATACCGTCTCTGCAGGTTATGTCACAGGCGCTATGTTTGTGCTGGCAATTTCAGCCTGGTATATGCTCAAAGGCCGCGACTTAGCTTTTGCCCGCCGTAGTTTTGCCATTGCCTCAGCTTTTGGTTTAGCCAGCGCTTTGTCAGTCATCGTATTAGGTGACGAGTCTGGTTATGAGTTGGGTGATGTGCAAAAAGTTAAATTGGCTGCAGTAGAAGCTGAATGGAAAACCCACGAAGCACCAGCAGATTTCACCCTATTCGGTATTCCAAACGAAGAAACCCAAAGCACCGACTACGCCCTGAAAATCCCAGGCGCTATGGGCCTAGTGGCTACCCGTTCTTTGGATAAAGAAGTGATGGGACTTGCACAGCTGAAAGAAATTCACCGTCAGCGTATTGTCAACGGCCAAACCGCTTATGGTCTGCTGAAAAAACTGCGTGCAGGTGAAAAAACTCCGGAAAATATCGCGGCTTTTGATGCGGTAAAACATGACTTAGGCTATGGCTTGCTGCTAATGGCCTACACTGATGACCCGGTCAACGCGACGGCAGAACAGGTAGAAATGGCAGTTCAGCACAGCATTCCTAAAGTCGCTCCTATGTTCTGGTCTTTCCGTGTGATGGTGGCCGCAGGCTTTATCATGCTTGTCGTTTTTGCTCTGTCTTTTTATCACAGTGCCAAACGTACACCGGAAAAACCACGTTGGTTGCTTAAAGCCGCGCTGCTGTCTTTACCTCTGCCATGGATTGCCTGTGAAGCAGGTTGGTTTGTCGCTGAATATGGCCGTCAGCCTTGGGCCGTGGGTGAAATATTACCTACTCATATAGCGGCCTCACAGTTAACTGCCTCAGAGATTTGGATCAGTTTATTGGCTATCACCGCACTTTATACAGTGTTTCTGATCATCGAAGTCTGGTTGATGCAGCATTTCGCCCGCAAAGGCCCTGCTTCTATCCATACCGGCAAGTATTACGGCGAACAGGCCCGGGAGGTTTAACATGGATTATGAATTTTTACGCTTTATCTGGTGGTTACTGGTGGGCGTGTTGCTGATAGGTTTTACCGTAACCGACGGCTTTGATATGGGTGTGGGTGCACTGTTAAAAGTCATAGGACGCGATGACACTGAGCGCCGGATTTTGATCAATGCGGTAGCACCGCACTGGGATGGTAATCAGGTTTGGCTCATTACTGCAGGTGGCGCTTTATTTGCCGCCTGGCCTCCGGTTTATGCCACAGCCTTCAGCGGTTTTTATTTGGCGATGATGCTGACACTGGCCGCCTTATTCCTGCGTCCAATAGGTTTTGATTACCGCTCTAAGCTGGATAATGCTAAGTGGCGTAGTAACTGGGACTGGGCTTTAACTGCGGGTTCAGCCATACCACCCATTATCTTTGGTGTGGCTTTTGGTAACCTGCTGCAGGGTGTTCCTTTCCACTTTGACGAATTGCTGCGGATTTACTACACAGGCTCATTTTGGGCTCTATTAAACCCCTTTGCCTTGTTGGTTGGTGTTTTTAGCCTGTTGATGTTCATCAATCAAGGCGCTTGTTATTTGCAAATGAAAACCGAAGCGCCTCTGCGCCAACGGGCCGAAGCTGTGTCGTTGATCAGCGCAAGCTTAGCTGCAGTGTTGTTTATCGCTGCAGGCCTATGGTTGGCCTCCGCAGGCATGGGCTATAAAGTGACCAGTCTGATCGACAGCAATGCGGTGAACAGTGCTGTAACTAAAACGGTGGAAGTCAGCAGTGGAGCCTGGCTGAATAATTATGAGAGCTACCCTATCCTATGGATCTTCCCAGTACTGGGTGTTGCGGCGTTCCTGCTGTCAGCATTGTTCAGCAAACTGGCTAAAGGCTGGCAAGCCTTTGTGGCTTCTTCACTGGCCATCACCGGCGTGATTATGACAGTGGGTGTGTCCATGTTTCCCTTTATCATGCCATCCAGTAGTATGCCAAATCATAGTCTGACCATGTGGGATGCCACGTCGAGCGAACTGACGTTAAAAATCATGTTTGTGGTCGCATGTGTCTTTGTTCCTATAGTACTGGGCTACACCATCTGGTGTTATTGGAAAATGTGGGGCCGCTTAAACCGCAACTCCATCAGCAGTAACACTCATTCATTGTATTAAGGAGCAGTTTATGTGGTATTTCACCTGGATATTAGGCGTGTTGCTGGCCTGCTCTTTTGGCATTATCAATGCGATGTGGCTGGAGTTTAATGGCTACCCTGGCGAAGAAAACGAGCCATCAGAGTAACTAAGTCAATTAATAGCAAGGGACAGCCTGTCAATGCAGTCGTTAAGGCAATTAGTCCAGTCAGAAAAGAGCCGTTTGCACCTGGCCATAGCGCTCGGAGCAACGGCCACTTTTCTGATGATCTGGCAGTGCTGGTTACTGGCCACTTTATGTGATTTAGCTTTACATCAGCAGCAAATCCCAACGGATTTGCCGCTACATATTTTAGTACTTTGGCTGCTACGCCCTCTGTTGCTGGCAGCTAAAGACCTGCTTGGACTTAGAGCAAGTCAGGCTATACGTACCTCAATCCGAAAGCAGTTAGTTGGCATCATCAGCAGTGCAGGTCCACTGCGACAAAGTATTGCCTCTGATGGCGATTTATCCACCCGGCTGCTGGAGCAAGTGGATGCACTAGACCCCTACATCAGCCGTTATGTTCCTCAGCTTTATCTGGTTGTGCTTTGTCCTCTGGCTATCTCCGTTGCTGTAGCAAGCCAAAGTCTGCTGGCAGCTATGTTGTTACTAGCCACAGCCCCTCTTATTCCCGTCTTTATGATTTTATTGGGTAAAAAAGCTGCGGAGGCGAGTCAGCAGCAAGTTCAGGCTTTGGGTTTGTTGGGCGGGCGTTTTCTGGAGTTTTTGCGTGGCGCTGCAACTATCCGTCAATTACAGGCTGAACCACAAGTATTAAACCGGCTGAATAATGCCAGCGAGGACTATAGAAAACGCACTATGTCCGTGTTAAGCAAAGCTTTTTTATCTGGCGCCGTGCTGGAATTATTTGCATCTTTAGCCATAGCCTTAGTAGCTTTGTATCTGGGTTTGGGTTTATTGGGCGAACTGCCCTGGGCCAAAGCGGAGATCCCTGTCTCTTACCAACCCGCCCTGTTTATTTTATTAATGGCGCCCGAGTTTTACGCCCCTTTGCGTCAACTGGGATCAGATTATCATGCCAAAGCTCAGGCTGAAGCTGCTTTTGCCAGTCTGGCGCCGATTTGGGCTTTGCCTGTTTGCGCTGGTGGGAATGTTAAAGCAGCTATACAGCCAGTAACTATCAGCTTTCAGCAGATTACATTACAAGGTTCAGAGCACAGAACTGCTTTGCTGACAGAAATTCAGGCCGAAGTTTTACCAGCGCAGCGCATAGGTATTATTGGCGCCAGTGGTGCAGGAAAAACTAGTCTGCTGGAATCTTTATTAGGATTTCAGCAGCCGAATCAAGGGCAAATCCGTATAGGGGAACATCTGCTCACCACACTTGATCTGACCCAATGGCGGCAACAGTTAGTCTATCTGTCCCAGCACAGCCAGTGGTTAAGTGGCAGCTTACGCAGCAATTTATTACTGGCAAAACCAGAAGCGACTGAACAAGAGTTGCACCTGGTGCTGCAGCAGGCTTTGTGTACCGACTTTGTCTTTTCCTTGCCAATGGGCTTAGACACCGAACTTGCTGAAGCCGGCATAGGATTGTCCGGTGGCCAATTGCAACGGCTGGCTCTGGCCAGAGCTTTGTTAAAACAAAGTTGGTGTTGGCTGTTGGATGAACCAGCCTCTATGTTGCCGCCAGAGCAACAACAGTTGTATTTTCAGCAATTACGACTACTCACCCAAGGCAACACCCTGCTGCTGGCCACTCATCATTTGGCAGGCCTGGACTGGCTGGACCAAGTCTGGCTGCTGCAACAAGGTCGTATTGTCGCCAAAGGCACAGTAGCTGAAATTCAGGCTCATCCGCTGTATCAAGCCAGTTATCAGGTGGAGGGCCAATGAAAAACCAACTGAAATTAGTCGCTTTAATGCGCCCCCACTGGCGCTGGTGGTTACTTAGTCTGACCTTAGGCACCTTAACTTTGGCCAGTATTATGGGGCTGCTCACTGTATCTGGCTGGTTTATCACCGCCTCTGCTTTGGCGGGTTTACAGCTTGCGAGCGCAGGCAGTTTTAACTATTTTGGCCCTGCCGCCTTGATCCGTTTTTTTGCTATCAGCCGCACTGCAGGCCGTTACTTTGAGCGCTTAAGCTCGCACAACGCTATCTTGTTGTTGCTGCAACAATTGCGGCTTTGGTTTATGCAAAGATTTTTAGCCAGCGCTTTTCGGCCAAGTAGCAGATCGGCCGATTTACTGCAGCGGCTGATCACAGACATAGACAGACTGGATCAATGGCCTTTGCGTCTGGTCGCTCCCCTGTTCTGGACTTGCCTGATTAGCTCGGCCTGGCTGGTCGCGCTTTGGTTGTGGCAACCACAGTTGGCGCAACTAGCCTTGTTCTATGTACTGGGTTTGCTGCTTGTACCAGTGTTAGCTCTGTTCCTGGGGTATAAAGGCGCCTGCTCTCTGGTCAAACTGGCATCAAAGCGTCGGCAAGAACTCGTTGAGCCTTTATCTGCTCTGACTATGTTACAACTGCATCAGGGCTGGACAGCCGCAGAGCAGCAATGGCTACACACAGAACAGCAGTACCAACAGCTGTTATGGCGTCAGCAGTTGCTGGAACTCAGTTGTCAGTTTTTACTGTTAAGTGGCTTGGCGCTGATGAGTTTTCATCTGTTGATCACAGCATTAGCTTTAGTGGCAGAGCAGCAAATCAGTGTTGCAGCCCTGGTCGCTATGCTCATGTCCACTTTTGCTTTGCCTGAACTCTGGTTACCACTCGCCAGCTTGTACCGCCATCTGGCCGACAGCGCTATGGCAAAACAGCGGTTAAATCAAATTCAGCCAGAAGCAGAAACTGGCACTTACTGTCAGCTCACAGGTCCTATAACTCTTGAATTACAGCAATTATCTGCGGCGTATCCAGGCGCGTTGCAACGCACTATGGCAGTGGATTGTAGCTTAAAAGCGGGTGATCTACTCTGGCTCCAGGGGCCTTCAGGTGTTGGCAAGTCGACCTTACTCAGCACTCTAGCTGGTTGGTTAACACCCGCGTCTGGCAGGGTTTTAGTCAATGGTCAGGATCTGCAGCTTTATAGCTCATTCACACAACGGCAACATATTGGCCTGCTATCACAACAGGTCAGCTTGTTTAATATGACGCTGGCTGCCAACTTACGTTTAGCCAGAGCCCAGGCCAGTGACAAGGAACTGTATCAGGCGTTAGCAGATGTTCAGTTGACGGATTGGCTGACAGCTTTACCTCAAGGCCTGGAGACCCCTCTGGGAGAATATGGCGTAGCCGTTTCAGGCGGTCAGGCCAGACGCATTGCTCTGGCACGACTGCTGCTGCAAAACTGCAGTATTCTGTTGCTTGATGAGCCACTCGTGGGCTTAGACTCCAGCACAATACAAAAGCTGCTGAGTGCACTTCGCCAGCGTTGCCAGCAGCAGATCCTGATTATCGCCAGTCATCAGCCACTAGCCACAGAAGCTAGTAGCCATCAATTGCGACTAAAGTTGTTGTAAATCAAACAAAAAGATCAACCAACTCCGTGTTCTTAGCTATGGTTAAGGCTAGGGGTTGCGTTTTTTCGCCAAAAACAAAACGAAAATTTGATAAATATAGAAAAACTAGTAATTCATTTCGCTGAGTTGTATAATTCGTGCGATAAAAATAGATGTAATTACAAAAAGGTACAAAATCCCCCTTACATCCTCTGGAGCAATCCGACCAGAGAGTGGGCTGCAGAACATATAAAAAACAAAAACTTAGTCAAGGTCGACTAGTGATTTTTAAAAAGCTAAAGCAATTTAGCCTGCAAAAACGTACAACACTATAAAATCGATGAGGGTACTCTATGTTAAAACGTAAATTACTGGCCATGATGATAGCTGCTGCTGTGTCTGGTACCAGCCATGCAGCGGTTGATATTAATGGTTTTGCTTCAATTAAAGGTGGTATGGCGCTGAGTAGCGATGATTCACTCTACGGCTATGATGATGATTTCAGTTTCAAAAATGAGAGCTTAGCTGCATTGCAGGTTAAGTCCGATCTTGGTGACAAACTTTCCGTGACAGCTCAACTGCTGGGTCGTGGCGCCGATGACTGGGACGTCAAATTTGAATGGGCTTTTTTAAGTTATGATTTATCAGACAGTCTGCGGGTAAACGCTGGCCGTTTGAGAACCCCTTTTTACAAATACTCTGACTTCCGTGATGTAGGCTATGCCTACGACTGGTCGCGTGTACCACAAAGTGTCTATGGCCTGGGTTTTGATAATATCGAAGGTGCTTCGCTTTACCACACCACCACTTTAGGCAACTTCGACTCCTCTTTGCAATTTATTGTCGGCAGTTATGATGGGGATACTTCTATAGGCAGCGCAGTTGCAGACGCACAAATTGAAAATATCACAGGCGTTGCCTGGGAACTGGGTCAGGATGGATATTCCTTCCGCATGGCTTATCTGACAGGTAAAACTACTTTTTATGTGGATCAACTGGATAGCCCGGCAGGTTTATACGCTCAGTTGACAGCCTTTGGCCTTGGCGCTTTGGCCAAAAACTTAGATATAGTAGATGAATCCAGCTCTTTTGCCGGTATAGGCTTTAACATTGATAAAAACGACTGGCTGGTTGTATCTGAAATCACCAAAGCTAAAGTAGAAGACTCTTTCATTTCTGATCAAGAGTCCTATTACATTTCTTTGGGCCATCGTTTTGACAATATCACTCCTTATGTATCTTTTGAGAAAGAAGACAACAAAGCAAAAACTGAAATTTATGCTGGTGTTCCTTCTGCCTCACCTATTTATGCACCAGTTGCAGGTTTAGTGAATAGTCTGGAAACAGAACGCAACAGTATTAACCTTGGTGTGCGTTATGACTTCCACCCTTCGGCTGCATTTAAAGCTCAGTACACTAATGCAGATAATAAAACAGCTGACCGCAAAGACAGTGTATTGGTTGTTGGCGTAGATCTGGTGTTTTAAGGAATCAAATCATGTTAAAAAAATTATTCTTAATTCCTGCCCTGACCCTGAGCTTTATGGCTTTTGCCAATGTTGCAGTGATAGTTCACCCGTCCAACGCTGCGACTTTGTCACAGGATGACATCAACAAAATATTTACTGGCCGCGCCAAAAGTTTTACTGATGGTAAAGCAGCCGAGCCTGTCAATCTGGCTGAAGCTGTGGCGATACGGGCTGACTTCGATCAAAAAGCTCTGGGCCGTTCCTCCAGCCAGATGAAAGCATATTGGTCTAAACTGGTATTTACGGGTAAAGGAACTCCGCCGAAAGAACTGGCCTCAGAGCAGGAAGTGCTGGATGCTGTGGCGAAGAACCCTGCAGCTATAGGCTATGTCAGCTCAGGTGCAGTGACTGGCAGTGTCAAAGTTGCGTTAACTCTGAACTAAAGCTTGTTCAGGCAGGTGAAGACATTCACCTGCCTTTGTTGTAAGCCATACTCTGGATACTACTTATGCTGAAATACCTGAGTTTATTAAAGAAAATCTGGCTTATTATTGCGATAGCAATTTTAGCCTTTTTAATAGTACTGACGTCGTCGATTTATTTTACTGCCCGCAATGCCGACAGCATTGTACTGATCAAAGATAAAATGTACGACAGCTCAAAACTTGCCTCACAAACCGTGGTTGAGTTTAATGCTGTTGAAGAATTTTTTACTCAATCTGTGTCATTGTCCGATCCGGATATTTTAAGCACAGCCAAAGCGACTGAAGAACGTGTCGTCAGTAATCTGACTCAGTTGAAAAAACTCGATACGGCTAATCTGAAACAGTTGGAACAACTGGAAAAGAACTTTGGAGCTTATGCCAAAGCCGCAGCAGAAATTGCCCAGTCTATGATTGATGGCACTTTAGATATGGGTGCAGCACAAGGCATTATTCAAAATAAAACAGCTTTGTATGAAACAGCCAAAACAGGTTTTGTTGCTTATGAGAAACAAACGGACGATAACTTCCAGCAGATACTGGTAGATATGTCGGCTTCATCTGAGCGCTCCGTGCTGATTATTGTATCTTTTGGCACAGTGTTATTGATTATTATGGCGGTAGTAGGCCATGTCATTGGGCGTAATATCAGTAAAACTGCCAACAATCTGGCAAGTTCACTGCAGGTATTAGCTTCAGGTAAAGGTTCATTATCCAGTCGTCTGAGTATTGATTCTGAAGACGAGTTTGGTGCTGTGGCCCGTAACTTCAATGACTTTATTGCACTGCTACAAAGCTCCTTTGTCGCTATAGCTCAGCTGGTTGATCCGGTAAGCCGTACAGCGGACG
>NZ_JAIWOI010000185.1 GCF_020217005.1 Rheinheimera sp.
AACTGGCTAAAGGCATGAAAGAACTGGATTGCATGACCAGTCAGCAAAAAAATGATGCCGACACTGTGTCGCAATCTATGGAAGAAATGCAGAGCAGCGTGAAAGACATCAGCCAATCTGCGAATGCTGCATCTGGTAGCGCTAATGATGCCAGCCGCCTTGCTAAGCAAGGATACGAAAAAACTACTTACTCAGTCCAGGCTTCTAAAGATTTGGCCGGTGAGATAGCGCAAACCAGCGCGGTGATTACCGATCTCGCCAAGCAGACTCAGGAAGTGGGCGGTATTTTGAAAAGCATTAATGATATTGCCGATCAAACCAACCTGCTGGCCCTTAACGCCGCCATTGAAGCAGCTCGTGCCGGTGAGCAAGGCAGGGGTTTTGCGGTGGTTGCTGACGAGGTCCGTTTACTGTCTTCCCGAACAGCATCTTCGGTCACAACTATTCGCGACTTATTGGGCAAGCTGACACAAAACGTTGATAGCGCGGTACGACTGATGGATCAGGCGGTTACCAAAGCGAATAACAGTGCAGTACTAACAGCCGAAGCAGGCAGCTCTATCGAACTGATCAATCAGGAAATAGACAAAATTAATATGGTGAATGCTCAAATAGCAACAGCTACAGAGGAACAAACCATGGTTGCCAGTTTGGTGTTGGACAATACCCATCAAATGGCAGATTCGTTTAGCCGGACTATACAGGTACAAAATACCGTCGCTGATATATCGGACCAATTACGTGGACTGGCGCAGGAACTGAATACCGTTTCCTCCAAATTTCGCGAATAAAGACTGCAGAGCTGCATTCGATTAACTCTCCAAAAACAAAACCCAGGGACGGGTGCTGTTTAACTGAAAAAACTGCACGTTCGCCTGTAACAAACTGTTGAATAGCATAAATTATTTATGGATACAGCCTATTACTGCTATCTTATAGCCTCAGTGGCTGTCAGTAAGTGGGGATTGAGTATGCGTGGCTTTTATTTGGTGTTTCTGATGATGTTTAGCGGTGCTTTGCTGGCAGCAGATTTTCAGTTACCTGAACTGGCCCTGGGTACAGAAAAAGCACAGATTAAACCCGAAGTACTAAGCCAAACCAAGGTTCAGTTGTTTGAAGCTGATGCCCAACTGGAGATCCAGTGGGCCGAAGATAAAATTGCCGCACTGCAGCTGACGTTTTACCAGGGTACGGATTTTCAGCTACTGAGGCAAAAAACCAGCCATTTATTGACACAGATAGGTGTACAGTTTGGATCTGTAGTTTGGTTGTATGCAGAGTCTGAAGCTGATGCCGCTTCAGCAAAAACACTGGAGCAGCAATTGGCTTTGCTCGACCAAGTGCTAAAATCTGCCCCTGAAGCCGCAGCCGGATATAAACAAAGCCATTTGGCCAACTCTACTTTTGTGCTTGATTTTCAGCCTAGTCCGCAACCAGACAATAATCGCCTACATCTACAGGTTAGTTACTCTGCAATGACTAATAACTATAGTCTGACGCTGTTTATTGACAACAAAACAGCACCAGAACGAACAGCTTTCGCTATTGTTAATTTAGAGGCTATTTAACATAGCTCAGACTTAATCTGCTGCTCTGAGCTGAAATTGTTGGCATAAACTATCCGCAGATGCCGGAGCCTGCTTCAGGTTCACGTCATCAAACAAGCTACAGCCAGGTACATCAACCCATTGTTTGGTATGTGGTGAAAACAACGACAAAGCGCCGTTTTCCAGAACCTGTAAAGCCCACTGGCTGGATTTAGTCGCACAATCACCGAGTTGTAACTCAGCGCCCACTGCTAATGCATCCTGTTTTACTTGTAAGCAAAGCTGTGGGCTCTGACTGTTTTGAAGTTGAAGGTAACCTGCCTGCCCTGCTTTCCAAATCCATTGCTGACAGTCTTGTTTAGTCCAGCTTTGCTGTGTCACCAAAGCCTGCTTTCCGGCAATGCACTGTTTTGTACTGAACACTTTGCCGCTTTGTCTGCTGCTCAGAACAGTCTTTCCTACTGGCACTAGTAACCAGTCCAGACATAAAGACTTACTTTCTGCGGTACAATTTGAGGCTGCGAGTGGCTTTAGATCTGAAGCATTCAACAACTGGTAGTATCCTTGCGGGCCTGCTTTTAGCTGCCATTGCTGAGATGGCTGATTAACCCAGGCAGAAAGCTGATTGTTTGCAGCCAGGAACACACCTTCAGTTGTAGCCAGCCGGTAACGACCTTGAGTGGTAGGATCTAAAATCCAATGAGCCTGGTCACCACAAAGTTGCGCTGTCATTCCTTGCTTAGAAGGCGTCAGACAGAGCTGATCAGACCTATTCATTAACTGCCATCTCACCCCTTCAGGTACCACAGTCAAAGGGCCATTCTCACCAGAAGGAGCAGTGAGGATTTGCCCCTCAGGCACCGGAGTACCAAAGTCCGGACTGCCATCGGCTTTATAGCGAAAAGGTTGTGCCCTGACCGAACGGGTCGCACTGCAACCATCGGTTTCTTTATTATTACCGTGATAGACCAGCCAGTTTTCTGTGCCGTCCGGTGAGGTAAAAAAGCCATTGTGGCCTGGGCCGAACACGCCATTGCCGCGCTCAAACACGGGCTGCTGTGCTTTAGTCCAGGACTTCGCATCCATGGGATCCTCGCCTGTCAATTCAAGTAATCCCAGCTTGTAATCCGGCGTATCACAAAAACTGGCCGAATAAATGACAAAAGTACGGCCCTGGTGTTTCAGCACTTCCGGGCCTTCATTGACCTTCCGGCCCGATTGCTCCCAGGGTAATGAAGGACGGGATAACACCATGCGTTCGCCCGTTAAAGTCCAGGGATTGGACATTTCACTGATCCAGTTGAGCTGCTCATCCCCCAGCCACTCGGACCAGAGTAAATACAGTTTCCCCTTATGCTCCAGATAGTTACCGTCTATGTTCCAGCTATCTGGCATAGGTGAGCCTTTGTACTGGTAAGGCCCCATAGGATCGTCCCCTGCACTTTCCAGCACCGATAAATGCTGACCGTCCAGGTTTTCCTGCTTGCCTGAGGTGTACAGCATGTACCAGCGTGGTCCATCAGGCCCCTGCAAACGATGAAATTCAAAAGCCCAAAAGTTGCAGCAGCTTTTCGGATTTGTCTCAGACCAGACATGCACCGGGGTAGCTGTAGCTAAACCCGCCAGAGTCGGTGATTTACGCATCACCAGTTGAGAAGTCCAGGTGGTGGTGGTCAGGTAATAATTGCCTTGCCAGTACTCCAGCCAGGGATCGGCACCGTTGGCAAATAATGGATTGGTAAAACTCTGACGTTCTGTCGCTGTTTCGTTCTTAGTGTCAGAGGATGCGGCCACAGTCTGCTGCTGTGGCTTGGGCGAACAAGCCAGCAGCGTACAAAACAGGCAGACAGCCAAAGCCAAACGGTGGCCCGTAAAGCCGGGCAAAGTTTTAGTGTTCAATTTCATAGCTAACCCTGTCTGGTCTGGATACATTATATTTGTATTATAATATGACCATAAGAGTCTAAAACGAAACCCGGAGAAAAACAACAGCTGCTGCAGTCTGCCACCAAAGCTCAGAATTTAGCGAACCAGCTCACTCTGATAACCCAACCAGTCTTTATCATTCACCAAAGGCCAGCCGTTGTTATCCCACTCCAATGCAGTGATCTTCAACTTTTGCAGGCCTTTGTCAGCCATTTCATAGGCATGAAAGACCAAGTAATCTTTGCCATCCATTGCATAAACAGAGTTATGACCTAAACCTGGCCAATCTTTATTGCCTTTTAATAAAACAGAACCGCCGCCCATAGCTAAATCTTTACCATTTTTATCCAGATAAGGTCCGGTCAACTTGGCAGAACGCCCCACCACCATATGGTAAGTACTGTCTTTACCTCGGCAACATTTACCATAAGAAACAAAGAGATAGTAATACTGACCTTTTTTGTAGAGAAAAGGGGCTTCCAGTTCAGCAGGACCAGGGGCGGCGTCATCGACAAAGGCTGGTCGCTCTGCTTTGGCCAGCGTATGCCACTGTTCAGGCTGCGCTATACGAGTCAGGCTTTGATCCAGTTTCACCAATTTCAGCCCACCCCAAAAGGAGCCAAAACTCATCCAGGCCTGGCCTTGTTCGTCCAGTATCACGGCCGGATCTATCGCATTCCATAAATCCCGATGTGGCACAGATTGCAGCACTTTGCCCTGGTCCCGCCACTGATAATTGGGATCTTTAGGATCTAAAGTAGTGTTGACTGTCACCCCTATGGCCGAGGTGTTTTTGCCAAAAGCAGAGATGGAGTAATACAGATAAAACTTGCCCTGATGCTGAATAATATCAGGCGCCCAGATATGACCATCAAAGCCTGGCGATACAGATTTGGCCCAGGCCGGTTCATCCGCAAAAACACGTCCGCCTAAACGCCAGTTTTTCAGATCGCTGGACTGGTAAAACGTAATACCAGGGCCAGTGCTGTATAAAAAATACTGGCCTTTTTCTTTGGCCAGTACAGGGTCATGAATACTGACTTGTTCGGCCTGAAGTTGGTGTAGAAAAAGACAGCAACCACTGAAAAATGACAACTTAAGCAAAGCGAAAAGAGATTTTGGCTTGTCCATACAGCCCATCCTGTTTTAGTTGAATTTGTATTACAAATAGCATAAGTTCAGTTCAGCAAGCAATGACAAGCAGCAACACCACTGCTGCGTATTGGGCTGAACACAGCAGATAAAAACAAAAATAAGCTTTAAAAAACAAATAGATAATTACTAATAAAAGGCAAAAAGACGAAAAGCTTTTCTGGCTTGTCAGCCCAACTCATTAGTAATACTATAAGACCATAAACCAAATAAAATAAGTTTTAGCATCGGGATCCACTGGGGTTTTACCTCAGGCGAGAAAAACTGAGCATAAAACGGACCTAATCCACAGGGGAGTCGAATGGCAGGTTATAAACTATCTGTCATGGAAAAAATTGGCTTTGGCGCCGGCGATATGGCCGTCAATGTCGTGATTTCTTCCATGATGTTGATCATCACTTTTTTTTACACCGATATTTTTGGCTTAAAAGCCGCAGACGTTGCCATTTTATTCCTGGTGGTGCGACTGATTGACGCAGTGACAGACCCCTTGATGGGCATGCTCACCGATAAATTCACCACCCGCTGGGGACGCTACCGGCATTATTTCCTGTTTATGGCCATCCCTTTTGGTATCTCGGTATTTTTGACCTTCTCTACACCAGATCTGGATTACAACGGTAAGTTGGTGTGGGCCTATGCCACTTACATCTTCGTTACCCTGATGTTTACCGCTGTCACTATCCCCTATATTTCCATTATTGGCGTGTTAACCGACTGCCCTAAGGAGCGTTTATCCGCCAATGGCTACCGTTTATTTTTCGCCAAAATCGCCGCCTTTTTAGTCACCATCATAGTGCCGGTATTAGCAGCTCAGTGGGGCGAAGGTCAGCTAGCCGCTGGCTATCAGGCGGCTATGGGTTTGATGGGCGCTATGGCCAGCTTATTGTTTTTATTTTGCTTTTTTAATACCACTGAGCGTTTACAGCATCAGGTAGAAACCAAAGCTTTTTTCAGTCAGCTCAAACTTTTACTAAAAAATGATCAGTGGCTGATTTTATGTGCGGTTTGTGTCACTGGCACTATTGGTTATGTCATTCGTGGCTCAGTGGCTGCTTATTACGCCAAGTATTATCTGGGGGGTGACGCCACTATGCTATCCGCCTTCTTATCGACCGGCGTGGTCGCCGCTATTCTGGCCATGGTGGCGTCCACCTGGATCACTAAGCATCATTGCAAAGTAAAACTGTTCCGTACAAGTCAGATTGTAGTCGCTGTGCTAAGTGTGCTGCTGTTTGTACTGGTGAAACCCGGTGATATCTGGCTGGCTTTTGTGTTGTATTTCTTATTGTCTTTTGTGGTGGATTTGCATGCGCCTGTGTTCTGGTCAGCCATAGCCGAAGCTGTGGATTATGGTGAACACAAAACAGGCCAGCGTGTTTCAGGTTTAGCTTTTGGTGGTATTTCCTTTTGCCAGAAAGCAGGCATGGGCATAGCGGGTTTTGTGGTGGGTAGCTTACTAACCTTTTTTGATTATCAACCCGATCAGGTGCAAAGCGAATTCAGCTTATTGGGTATAGCGCTGATGTTATCGGTGATCCCAGGCTTTTTCCATTTGCTGATGGGCCTTTTGATGTACAAATACAAAATTACCGACAACTTTTACCAGGACATGGTGGCAGGCCAAATCGAGCCGCCAAAGCCTGAGCAGGCCACAGCTAAAGTGCAGCTGGCCAATGCCAAATAAATTTTTTACGAATAACGCAGCGGAGTTTTTATGCGACTGTTAACGCCTTTAATTGAGCAGCGGGCCGACCCCTGCATTTATCGCCATAGCGATGGATATTATTATTTTACCGCCTCAGTGCCGGCCTATGACAGAGTCGAGTTACGCCGTGCCCGTACTATCGAAGAACTGCCGCAGGCAACTCCCATCACGGCCTGGCTAAAGCCAGATACAGGGCCTTATAGCGAGCTTATTTGGGCACCGGAAATTCATTTCCGTCAGGGAGCCTGGTATATCTACTTTGCCGCAGCACCCAGCCGTGAGATTAAAAACAAGCTGTTTCAACACCGTATGTATGTAATTTGCTGCAAAGACGCCAACCCTATTGCAGGGCAATGGCAGTTTTTAGGTCAGATAGATACCGGCATCGATACCTTTTGCCTCGATGCAACCACCTTTGAACACCAAGGCCAGCTGTATTATTTATGGGCGCAAAAAGATAATCAGATTGAAGGCAACAGCAATTTATATATCGCCACTATGGACACACCGGACAAAATCAGCAGCCAGCCTGTGCTGTTGAGTAAACCTGAATTTGACTGGGAGATTCGTGGTTTTTGGGTCAATGAAGGCCCCAGTGTGTTGATTCGTCACGGCAAAGTATTTATCAGTTACTCCGCCAGCGCTACAGATGAAAACTATGCCATGGGGCTATTGTGGGCCAATGAAAAGGCCAACCTGATGGACCCACAAAGCTGGCATAAGCTAAAAGAGCCAGTGCTGCAAAGCTGCTTTGAGCACAAAGTCTATGGCCCTGGCCATAACAGCTTTACGGTATCCGCCGACGGAAAAACTGACTTACTGGTGTATCACGCCCGCACTTATACCGAAATAGTGGGCGACCCACTCTGGGATCCAAACCGCCATACCTATGTCAAAGCCCTGCGTTGGGACGACAATGGCATGCCGGTCTTTGGCCGCCCTTCTCTACAGGAATAAGCTCAGCAGTCATGACAGGGTCAGAGCCTTGGCTCTGCCCCCAAGGATATAAAGCCATGCGACTATTATTTTCCCTGTTTTTGGCCACCAGTTTCTACGTGCACGCTGTTACCTTGCCAACTGTGCCACTCAAAGAAGTGCGCTTAGCCGACGGCCCCTTTTTACATTCAGAGCAAACCAATCTGAAGTACTTGCTGGCGCTGGATGCAGATAAATTACTGGCACCACTGCGTCGTGAAGCAGGCATTGCGCATCAGGCTGAGTCTTATGGCAACTGGGAAAATACAGGTTTAGATGGGCATATGCTGGGTCACTACTTAAGTGCTCTGGCTTTTATGTTTAGCGCTACTGCCGATGAACAGGTCAAAAAGCGACTGGATTATCTGCTCACTGAACTGGAGAAGATCCAGCAGGCGCAGCAAGGTTATTTAGGCGGCGTGCCCGGCAGTAAGGCCTTATGGCAACAAATTCAGCAAGGCCAGATTGAAGCCGATTTATTTAGCCTGAATCAACACTGGGTGCCTTTTTACAATATTCATAAGACCTTCGCAGGCTTACGGGATATCTACCAGCAAACCGGCGATCAGCGCGCCAAAACCCTGTTGCTCAATTATGGCAACTGGCTGAAAAATCTGGTGAAAAATTTATCATCGCAACAAATCCAGCAAATACTGCTGACCGAACATGGTGGCATGAACGAAGTGCTGGCTGATATGGCTGTTATTTTTGATGACAATAGCTATATGGCATTGGCCAAAGATTTTACCGAATTACGTGTTCTGCAGCCGCTGCTAAAAGGCGAAGACAAGCTGACTGGCCTGCATGCCAATACTCAAATTCCTAAAGTGGTGGGTATAGCCCGTATTGCCGAATTGTCCGGCGATCAACACTGGCTCAAAGCGGCTGAATATTTCTGGTCTTTGGTGGTAGAGCAACGCACTGTGGCTATAGGCGGCAATAGCGTGCGCGAGCATTTCCATCCCAAAGACGACTTCAACCCTATGCTGAATGAAGTCGAAGGGCCGGAAACCTGCAACACCTACAATATGCTGAAACTCTCTATGCTGTTGTACCGCCAGACCGGCCAGAGCAAATACCTCGATTATTATGAGCGGGGTTTGTGGAACCATATTTTGGCTAGCCAACATCCGGAGCATGGCGGTTTTGTTTATTTTACTTCGATGCGGCCGCAACATTACCGGGTTTATTCCAAAGTGGATCAAGGCATGTGGTGTTGTGTTGGCTCTGGTATAGAAAGCCACAGTAAACATGGCGAATTTATTTACAGCCTGGATAACAACGCTTTGCAAGTGAATTTGTGGATAGCCTCCAGCATAAACACTCCTCAAATAAAACTGCAGCAGCGGACCTTATTCCCGGATGAAGCCAGCACTGAATTGCTGTTTGATGCAGCAAGCGAACTGAACCTGCAGCTGCGTTATCCGTCCTGGGCTGGTGCCGTGAACGTCTGGCGTAACGGCAAAGCCGTACAGGTAACGGCCAAAGCCGGTGAACATATTCTGCTGGCGGGCCCATGGCAACAAGGGGACAGAGTAAAACTTGAGCTGCAGATGGCGTTGAGTCTGGAGCCTATGCCAGCCACAGCTGATTATTTTGCCGTTTTGTACGGCCCTGTAGTGCTGGCCAGTCGCAGCACACCTTTTAAAAACGAACAGTTAAACTTTGTTGCGGATGACAGCCGGATGGGTCATATCGCTTCAGGCCCAAGCTGCCCGGTGTCTGCTGCCCCCCTTTATATTGGCGAGCCAAAAAACTTCCTTGCCAGTGTAAAACGCCTGTCCAATCAAGCTTTGGGCTTCAGTACAGGCCAGGGCTTTATGCAAGGTCAGCCAGAGCTTATTCCTTTTTTCCGACTACACGACAGCAGATACCAAATCTACTTTCAGCACACCAGCCTGGAAGGTTGGCAACAACAAAAGCAGGCTCAGGAACAGCAAGACAAAGCCGCAGCATTACTGGAGCAACAAACGCTGGATAAAGTCTATCCTGGCGAGCAGCAGCCTGAGTCGGATCATTTTTATTTGGGTGAACAAAGCGAAGCTGGTATCAATTTAGGCCGACACTGGCGGCACAGTACAAGCTGGTTTAGTTATCAGTTAAGTCACAAGGGCAAGCAAAACCTGACTTTAAGGCTGGAATATTTTGGTCTGGATACTGGTCGAGCCTTTGAGATCTGGCTGGATGATCACAAGCTCACCGATGTGGAGCTAAAAGATGGCCGGGGACCGAACTGGTATCAGGTTGATTACCCAATCCCTAATGAGCTGCTGCCGAAAAATGCAGATCATTTCAGGATCAAATTTGTCGCCAAGCCCGGCAGCATAGCAGGTGGACTTTATCAGCTGCGTTTGCTGAAAAAATAAAAATGGGGTCAGATCACATTAGTTACGCATAACTAATGTGATCTGACCCCAATTTCAGTTGATACCCACCGCATAACGGCTGACCCAGTGTTTGAGCGGGCCAGCCTTTTCTGCTACTGCTAAACCGAGCTGACGTAAAAAACGCACAGGAGGCAGGCTGCTGCTAAAGCTTTGATAAAACAGATCCATAGCCGACATCATCAGCGCATTTTCACGCTGACGTGTGTTTTGGTACTGCAGTAATAACTCAGGATCTGCAAAATCCTTGCCTTGCGCAAAAGCCTGTTCCAGCAGCTCAGACAAAAGCATGGCATCGGCAAAACCTA
>NZ_JAIWOI010000186.1 GCF_020217005.1 Rheinheimera sp.
AATTGACGCCCTGACCCGCCAGCGGATTGATACTATGAGCCGCATCCCCGACCAGCACCAGCCGTCCTTTGACATAGTCCTTTGCATGTACCCTGGCTAACGGAAAACTGGCCACTTGTTCCACGGTAATTTTGCCCAGTTTTGCCGGAAAAGCCTGCTGTATTTGTTCCGCCAAAGCGGTTTTAGCTAAGGCCGCCAGTTGTTTCACTTTATGGTGATGGTCATACCAAACCAAAGAGCCCTGCTTGCCCGGCAAAGGCAAAAAAGCCCGTGGGCCTGATTCGTTAAACTGCTGCCAGGTGATGTCCTGTTGTTCGTACTCTGTATTGACTGTGACCACTAAACAGCTTTGCTGATACTGCCAGCCCGACACGCCAATTTGTGCTAACTGACGCAGCTGCGACTGACCTCCATCTGCCGCTATCACCAGTTTAGCGCTCAGCTCACCAAACTCTGCTGTGCTGACACTGGCATAGTCAGCCTGCTGCGCAAATCCAGTTACAGTGGCTGGGCAAAACAGTTGCAAGTTGGCAGGAAAATTAGCCCAAAGCGCCTGCTGAATAAGGTTGTTTTCGATGATATGGCCCAGATGAGTCAGCGCCACTTCATCGGCATGAAAAGTCAGTCCGGCCTGATCAGCTTCAAACGCCTGTAATCTTTTATAAGGGCATAAACGCCATTGCTGCAATAAAGACCAGGCGCCTAAGTCAGTCAGCCACTGTTCGCTGCGTCTGTTAATAGCGGATACACGAAGGTCAACGGTACTTTCTGGGTTATAAGCTGAGACAGACTGCTTTTCAATTAAGCCCACTTCTAAACCAGCACGGCTTAACTTCAGCGCCACTGAAGCGCCCACCATACCACCACCTACAATTAATATATCCAGCACAAGCACCTCCCACTAACATCAAGGCATTCTACCCTGATTTTTGGCTTTTTCTTTGCGCTAAATCAGCAATTATTCTCAGTAGACTGAAAGATTAGCTGCACTGATCCGGTATCTAATTCAAACCACTTAAGGAAAAACCAACATGAATATCAAGCCATTACTGTTACTCACTCTAGCACTGTTCAGCGCATCTTTGTTTGCTGAACCTCGAATTGCCCAAAGCCCTGAAGATATTAAGCCGCTGTTAAATGGCATGTCGGCCCCTCTGGTCAGCGTACAGGATTCCGAAGGCAAAGCTGTTGAGCTTGGCGCGGTACTGAAACAACAAGACACTGTGCTGGTGTTTTACCGCGGCGGCTGGTGCCCTTATTGCAACCTGCAACTGGCAGCTTTGCGTGAAATAGAACCCAAGCTTAAAGCTTTAGGTTATCAGTTGATTGCAGTGACACCGGACAGCCCTGCTGCTATTCAGGCCAGTTTAAAAGACACTAAAGGCGCAGCTATTACTTATACCTTGTTATCCGACAGTCAGTTCAAATTAAGTTCAGCTTTTGGGGTCGCTTATTATCTGGATGAAAAAACCAGCGCGACTTATTTAAATACCTACAAACTGAATCTGAATAAAGAACAAAGCACTGGTAAGGTGGTTCTGCCCGTGCCAGCTGTCTATATCCTGAATAAAGAGGGTTTAGTGCAATACAGCTACCAGCATATTAATTACAAAGTCCGCTTACAGCCTGAGCTGTTGTTGCTGGCGGCTCGTTTAGCAAAAGAGCCAAACGAATAAAATTCACTAAAAACCCAATATTTTTGCATATCCACCCATAGTTAATTCAGGGCAGTCACAACTGCCCTGAAACACCACCCCAATAGGGTAAAACTCATTGACGACAGCGCAAAAATACGGCATTTTGCGCGCCCTTGCAGACTTGGCTTTTGATTGCCCTTGCGCATAAAACTGACTAGAGTAGCTGCATCTTTAAATCCAAATTCTGTTTTGAATTGTAACCCTGGCTTGAGGAGACTTTGCATGCGTAAGGTAACTGTGGCCGCCACCCAAATGATTGGTGGCTGGAATGTAGAAGAAAATATTGCCCGTGGCGAACGCTTAGTCCGTGATGCTGCAGCTCAAGGCGCCCAGATCATCCTGCTACAGGAACTGTTTGAGCGTAACTACTTCTGCCAGAAACAAAAGTATGAATATTTAGAGTTCGCGACTACTGTCGAAGACAACGCGGCTATTAAACATTTCAGCAAAATTGCCAAAGAGCTGAAGGTGGTTCTGCCGATCAGCTTTTATGAAAAAGCCGGTAACTGCTTCTACAACACTGTGGCTGTGATTGACGCTGACGGCAGCAACTTAGGTTTATACCGCAAGAGCCATATTCCTGATGGCCCGGGTTACAGCGAAAAGTTCTACTTCACTCCTGGTGATACCGGCTTTAAAGTCTGGGATACAGCTTATGCCAAAATAGGTATAGGTATTTGTTGGGATCAGTGGTTCCCTGAATGTGCCCGCAGCATGGCATTAATGGGCGCAGAACTGCTGTTCTACCCAACAGCTATTGGCACTGAACCTCATGATGAAACAGTGAATTCACGTGAACACTGGCAACGCACGCAGCAGGGTCATGCCGCTGCGAACCTGGTGCCGCTGATCGCTTCCAACCGTATTGGTCGTGAAACCGAAGACGATTACGCTATCACCTTCTACGGCAGCTCTTTTATTGCCAACGAGTTTGGTGCCAAAGTTGAAGAAGCCGACGAAGTCAGTGAAGCCGTATTAGTTCACACCTTCGATTTAGACGAAACCGCGAAAAACCGTCGTAACTGGGGCGTCTATCGTGACCGTCGTATCGACTTATATGGCGCACTGTTAACCAAAGACGGCAAAACCATTCCAACCGAAGGTAACAACTAAGATGGCTGTTACTCTTACTAGCACGCCTCGTGCCGATGGCTTTTTTATGCCAGCCGAATGGGCCACGCATAAACAAACCTGGATGGTATGGCCAGAGCGCACTGACAACTGGCGCTTAGGTGCCAAACCAGCACAGCAGGCCTTTTGTGCTGTGATTCGTGCCATAGCCCGGTTTGAGCCTGTGACTGTATTGGCTTCTGCCGCTCAGTTTGCCAATGCTCAGGCGCAGTTGAGTTTAGAACCAACCACTCACCCAATACGGGTGGTTGAAACTTCAACTGACGACGCCTGGTGCCGTGACACTGGCCCTACTTTTGTCACCAATGGCAAAGAAGTACGCGCAGTCGACTGGACCTTTAATGCCTGGGGTGGTTTAAACGGCGGTTTGTATTTCCCGTGGCAAAGGGATGATCAGGTCGCGCAAAAGATAGCCAATATCGAAGGCACGCCACGTTACCGCACTGAAGGTTTTGTGCTCGAAGGCGGCGCTATTCATGTCGATGGCGAAGGCACTTTGCTGACCACTGAAGAGTGTTTGCTGAATAAAAACCGTAACCCGGATTTATCCCGTGAACAAATCGAGCAGATGCTGTCAGATTACCTGAGTATCGATAAAGTCATTTGGCTGAAAGAAGGCATTTTTAACGACGAAACCGATGGTCACGTCGATAATATGTGCTGTTTTGTTGGCCCGGCCGAAGTGCTGCTGGCCTGGACAGACGATAAAAATGATCCACAGTACGAACGTTCACGCGCTGCTTTAGAGGTGCTGGAAAACAGTACGGACGCCAAAGGCCGTAAGTTCACAGTGCACAAGCTGCCTGTGCCCGCGCCTATGCTGGCCAAAGCAGACGAATACGCTACTGTAGATTTAACAGGCGCTGCGGTGCCCCGTGAATCAGAAGCCCGTTTAGCCGGATCTTACATCAACTTCTATTTATGCAATGGTGGTTTGGTGTTACCGGTATTTGACGATGCCAATGATCAGGTGGCAATCGATATCTTATCGAAAGTCTTTCCAAAGCATCAGGTCGTGACAGTACCTGGTCGGGAGATTTTATTAGGTGGCGGTAACGTGCACTGTATTACTCAGCAACAGCCTGCCTAAAAAGTTAACATTTGATCATAAAAACGGAGCCCTGTGCTCCGTTTTTTTTTGCTTTAGACACTGAAAATGATCAATATCAAGCAAAACATTCAATTAAATCCAAAAATATTGCAACAATAAAAAACATAAATGATTCTCTGGAGTTTCATTTTATTAACATGTTAGGATGAAATGGAGGCTAGTTATAAAAACGCGCATTTTATAACCAAAAAGCTCATAACAAAAACTGAATCATATGGAACAGAGAACAACACAATGTCAAAGCTAAAACAGTCTGCTTTATCCGTTGCTGTGCTGGTTGCTCTTGCAGCCTGCGGTGGTGACGGAGCTAAAAATATTGCTCCGCAAGCAACCAATGTATCCTTAACAAATATCGAGGCAAAAGAATGGGTGCCTGTATCAGGTTCCTTCGCTGCAACAGATGCCAATAAAGACCCCTTAACTCTGACAGCTATCTCAGAAAATGGCGCTACAGTGACAGCCTCAGGTGGCGTATACAAACTAAGTAAAGGCAACCTGGTCGTTACAGGACTGAACTTTGTATTTATCCCAACAGCCCCTGGTCAGCAGTTGTTTTCTTACACTGTATCTGATGGCAACGAATCAGCAACAGCTACAGTGACACTCGCCAGTGCAGGCACTGATCCTTTGGCTTACCAGCAATGGCATTTAAAAAATACAGGTCAAAAAGCTTACTCAATGAGTGACTCTTTGTATCAGACTTATATCACTTTGCTCATTGAGCTTGCAGGCATCTCTGAAGCCCAGGCGACAGCTATAGTTGAGTCACTGAAAAACCCTGAAATACTAGTAGCTGGTGAGGATATGAACGTTCCTGCTGCTTATGCCGCAGGCTCTACTGGTGCCAATACCATAGCTGTTGTGGTTGATTCAGGTCTGGAAATTAATCACGAAGATTTGCAGGCCAATGTACTGGCCAACCGCTCTATCAACTTTGTAGCAGATGCTTCTGATCCGACTAATCCAACCAGCAACTCAGCCTTTGGCGATCACGGCACCAGCGTGGCGGGACTCATTGCTGCGGTGGGCTGGAACGGTCTTGGTGGTCGTGGTGTTGCGCCTGACGCCAAGTTAATTGGCATGAACTACCTGAAAGAACAAAGTAACCTGGCTTTTACCTTAAGTCATGGTGCTCCAGGCAGTGGTATCACCTCAACTGAACCTGTAGCCGTTTTTAACCGCAGTTATGGCATTACTATTCCTGCTGCTATTGCTTACTCTGAATTTGATGAAGCAGTACAACAGTTTAGCGCCACCGAACTGCGTTCAGGTTTAGGTGCGGTCAATATGAAATCCAGCGGCAATAGTTTCCGGGATGGTCGTGCCGACTATGATTCAGATTTATGTGAGGTCAACGGCGCTAATGATTTGGGCCTGACCTGTTACAACGGTAACTTTGAACCTTCACAGGCAACGCCCTACTATTTCAGTGTTGGTGCTGTGAATAGCGATGGTAAACACACCAGCTACTCGACGGCAGGTTCGAACCTGCTGGTGTCGGCTCCTGCTGGCGAATATGGTGATCTGGCTCCGGCTATGGTCACTACAGACCAGATGACCTGCTTACGCGGTTACAGCAGCTTTGCTTCTGTAGAAGACTACGATAGCGTCTATTTCCCGGGCTTTTTTGCTGGTTTTTTCCCATTTAATAACCCGGGTCATCCGGAAAACGCCAGCTGTAACTATACCTCGACCTTTAATGGTACTTCATCGGCAGCACCAAATGCTTCAGGCGTAGTGGCGCTGATAGCTTCAGCCAATCCTGCCTTAAGTTACCGTGACATCCGCCATATTCTGGTTTCAACCAGTACTATGGTCGATAAAACGAATGCTCCTGTCGCACTGGAATTAGCAGATGGCGAATTTCAGGCTCATCAGGGCTGGGTAAAAAATGCCGCTGGTTTTAATTTCAATAACTACTATGGTTTTGGTCGTGTCGATGCAGGTGCTGCAGTGACTATGGCGAAAAATTACAAAACCAACTTAGGTGACGCGGTGGTCGCAGATTGGACTGGTGTAGGCACTTATGCCGAAACTCCGGCTTCTTTGGCTTTACCTGTGCCAGACAACAGTGTCGCTGGTGCAACTGTGTCTATAGAAGTAGATGATGCTCTGGTTCTGGAAGGTGCTCAGTTGAAGTTCTCTATCGCTAACCCGGAAATGGCTTATGGTTTTGACACTGTCGATGGCCGCTTCCAGACCACAGCTGGTATCGATTTAGCTATTGAAGTAACCTCTCCGTCCGGTACTAAAAGCGTATTATTATCCTCAAAACAAGCCCTGATCTACCCGGCTTTGGCCGAGGACTTTTCTGAAAATCCAGGTTATATACTGCACAACTCAGTATTCTTAACCAACGCTTTTTATGGCGAAAACGCAAAGGGTACCTGGACTATTAAGGTGTTGGATGCAGGTGCTTCAAACTATGCTTCGACTGGTGGTTTGTTAGGTGTTGACGGTTATGTCAACAATACTGCACCTTCTGTTGTCGAAGGTGTAGCTATCCGCGTATTTGGCCGTTAATAAAGGAAGTGCAGAGTTATGAAAATTAAATTAGCCATAGCCGCCCTGGCCGCTATCGGAACTATGACGTCAGTTCAGGCAACAGAATTAAACCCTGAGTTGAAAAAATTAGCCCCAGTCAAAACTGAAACGAAAAAACACCAACTGGACGAAAAAGCAGACTTTGGTGTTTATAAATTACAACCCGATCTTGTATTAGTGCCGTCCAGCCTGGCAGGTAATAACAACCAGGGTTTAGTGAATGGCCGTGCCATAGTACAACAGGCTAAAGTCAGCACAGACGGCGCAGTTAAAACAGATTCTGTGGTTAAAAACCTGCTGACTGGCGAAATGGGTATAGTGACAGGTCGCATTTCTATACTGGCCAAGGATCAGGCGTCGCTGCAACAACTGCAGCAACAGTTTGGCCTGGGTTTGGTGAAAGCCGTCAGCAAACAGATAGCCATAGTTCAGGCACCTGCAGGCGCCAATTTATCTGAGCTGATTCAATCTATACGCGCATCAGGCCTGGTCAGAGAAGCCAGACTGGACGTAGTCGAAACACTAAACCAACCTCATTAAGCAGTTTAGTTGATACAAAGCCCGCCTAAAGCGGGCTTTTTTGTTCTATATCTTTGCGCCTTTCTATTCAAGCTAAAAAAAACCGCCTGTTAAGGCGGTTTTTTTAGGCTGAACTGTTATTAGCTACGACGACGGCGTAACCAAGCCATTGGTAATAACAACAAGGATAACCAGCCTAAGCTACCGCTTGACCCCTTAGCATTAGTGACATTCAATGTGACATTAACAGGAGCCGAAGTTGCCTGACCGTCAGAGGCTGTAACTCTGAACACTACTGCCTGATCTGATTCAACTGCAGGAGCCTTCAGAGTCACTGAGGCTGTGGTTGCATTTATAGCTACTGCAGGGCCTGAGACGTGGCTCCAGCTATAAGTTAATGCATCACCATCTATATCTGAACCCGTGACAGATAAAGTTGCACTTTGACCTTCTTCTACTGTAACAGCAGCACCAGCGGCTAAAGTTGGCGCATCATTGACCGCTGTCACCGTGACCGCTACTTTAGCTGGCAAAGTTTTAGCTCCAGATTGGTCTTCCGCCTGATAGGTGAAACTGTCAGTGCCGTTGAAGTTTGCTTTTGGTGTGTAAACAAATTTGCCATCAGCCACAGTTACAGAACCATTAACAGGAGCCACTACCACAGCAGGTTTAGTCAAAGCACCATCAGCTTTTACAGTCAGCTTATTGAAAGAGTCCAGTGTCTTACCTGCATTGGTCACTTTGGCCTGAACCACTTTCTCAAAGGAGGTCGCATCATTTGCCAGCACATCCACAGCTGCACTGACCGTATCTTCAGCCACAGTCACAGTATCATCTTCACCTAAAGCCAGCTCGCCCGTATTTTCCACAGCATAGCTCATGGTTAACTTACCACCGGCCACCACATTCAGATTCAAGGATTGAGCAGACACTGGGGCTGTACCTGTACCATTAAAATACTGGCTGGCACCTAAAGTCCCTGCAGCATCTTCAGCACCTACTGTGACGTTCGAAGGCATGGCTCCCATATCGAGGTAATTGAAGAAGATATTTTCAGGCGCATTTAAAGCCATCCACACCTGGAAGCTGTATTCGTTACCTGACGCATCATCATAAATACGCACTTTATTCCATTCAACTACCAGATAGTCAACGCCACTCAGGGTCAGGACGGCGTAATACATATTACCACCGCCTGTGCTACCGCCAGCTAAATCCATGTCTGCCCAGAACGGAGCAACCAGATTGTTTGGCGTGATAGTACTGGGCAATTGTTGGTTCGCAAACGAAGGAGCAGGTGTGGTAGCGGTATTAGAGAAAGTAATAATACCGTTATCCGACAGATAAACCCTGTTGTAGGTCTGGCCATTAAAAGTCACAGGTAAACCTGCGCCCCCTAAATTCAGACCGGAGTAAAACTCATCACAGTCACCAGTACAGGCAACCCGGGTTCCGCCATTAGTTGCAAGTTCAAAATCTATCGCCGCATCTGTGCTAAAACGCATAGAAGGTGTATTTAATGTACCTGACCATGACACTACCCCAGAGTCTGAATTTGCATCAAACAAGAACTGATTTCCTCCAGACACTTCCGCATCACCACTGGATTCAACCAGTTTGGTACCAGCGGGTAACTTGGAGACAACAGAAATTTGACCGGAGAATGCCTTATTGTTCAGAGTGGTGGATACCAAAGCTGGTTCTGCTGGCGATAGCTCTCCTACAGCGACAGTAGACAACAACGAACTGTCAGAGGATGTAGCCACACGCACCGCAACAGGCATAGTAGCAGTTGGAATGGACGCATCACTTGGAGTCCACAGCACCTGACCGAAGCTCCAGTTGTCCAGTGTCGCAAAGGCACCATTTAACTTCAGACTGAACTCAGCCGAATCACCTGCTGTTCCGTAAGGTTTTAAGGTCACTGAGCTATGGCTAAACTCCCCCGTCATTGCCGCATCTGTTAAAGACAGAGAAGGTGTCCAGGTCACCTCCTTATTAGTCATGTTCCTGATAGTTCTGGTAAAAGTACACTCAGCGACACAAGGATCCTGGGCAAAAGAAGGTTTATCAAAAGTCACACCTGCTTTAGTAGCCCGCTCTAAATCCAAACGACCCGCGCCTAAATCAAAAGGCGTCGTCGCTGTCACTGAGTCTTCTTTTTTCAGGCCATTCACAGCAGTTGATGTCAAAGCAGTTTTAATTTCAACCGGAGTCCAGCTTGGATAAAGCTGTTTCATTAACGCAGCAGCACCGGCAACATGTGGTGACGCCATAGAAGTGCCGCTATTTAACTGGAAAGTACGTGAATCAGCAAAAGCGTCAGGTGAAGTTGCAGATAAAATATTGCTACCCGGAGCGCCAATGTCTGGTTTCAGGAAATTACTATTACCGTTAGGACCGCGGGAGGAGAAATCACTCATGATGTCTGCGAACTGAGCAGAAAACACTTTATCCGCTTTGATGCCGATAGTGACTGCTGTATTACCTGCAGTTGCCAACTTAGCACCGTCAGCCTTACTGATCATGACAGCCGGAATAGTCACACCCGGATTCGACATAACACTAGGTTCGCCATCATTATTCTGAATCACTATCACAGCCACTGCACCAGCCGCGGCCGCATTGTTTATTTTGTCGCTGAAATTACAGCTACCGCGTGAAATAACTGCAATTTTGTCTTTAAACGTATCAGCAGGATAAGCCAGACAACCTAAGGCATTATCAGGAGCTACCACCGAAGCCAGCACTACAGGTGCTGATACATCAGAGTCCAGATCTTGTACAGTACTGGCAAATGCTGAACCGGCAACCGCAAGGAAATCAGCACCTGCTAAACTGACTTTGTTCGCAAAATAACGACCATGTGTTGTACTGGCCACAGTGATACCTGTTTCAATACAAGCTGGACAACCAATAGTTTTGGCTGTTGGGCCATCATTACCCGCTGCTGTTACTATAACTACTCCAGCAGCTTCGGCCGCTGCAAAAGATGCCT
>NZ_JAIWOI010000169.1 GCF_020217005.1 Rheinheimera sp.
TAGAAGCCGCTATCCAGGTGTTGGATAAAGTAGGCTGTAACTTTAACTATGAATATGTTGAAGCTGGCTTAACTGCTTTAGAAACTACCGGTGAATTACTGCCACAGGCAACGCTGGACGCTATTGCCCGCAACAAAATCACTTTAAAAGGCCCTTTAACTACACCAGTAGGTGAAGGTTTCACTTCAATTAACGTGACTTTGCGTAAAAAGTTCAACCTGTACTCTAACGTTCGTCCGGTGATTTCGTTCAAAGGCACTAAAGCGCGCTACGAAAATATCGATATTATTACAGTGCGTGAAAACACTGAAGGCATGTATTCAGGTGCTGGCCAGATTGTGAAAAACGAAGGTGAGCTGGCTGAAGCAATGAGTGTAGTGACCCGCGAAGGTTCTGAACGTATTGTTGAGTTCGCCTTTGAATTGGCTCGTCGCGAAAAGCGTAAAAAAGTCACTATTGTTCACAAAGCCAACATCCTGAAATCTACTTCTGGCCTGTTCTTAAAAACTGCCCGTGAAGTAGCGTTACGTTACCCTGATATTCAGGCCAGCGAGATGATCGTTGATAACGCTTGTATGCAGCTGGTGATGAACCCACAACAGTTTGACGTCATTGTGACCACCAATCTGTTTGGCGATATTTTATCTGACTTATGTGCGGGTTTAGTCGGCGGTTTAGGTATGGCACCAGGTGCGAATATCGGCAAAGACTGCGCTATTTTTGAAGCAGTACACGGTAGTGCGCCGGACATTGCAGGTAAAAACCTGGCCAACCCAAGCTCGGTGATTTTAGCTTCTATCCAGATGCTGGAATATCTGGGCATGAAAGATAAAGCAGAAAAAATTCTGGCCGCTTTAACTGATGTGATTGCATCAGGTGACCGTACCACCCGTGATTTAGGCGGTAGCCACGGCACGACAGACTTTACAGCAGCTATGCTGGAACGTTTATAAGCACGTTGAAAACCGCCTCAGGGCGGTTTTTTTATAGCTGCGACTTGTTCAATCCAGAAAACAGCGCAGAGTATTCAGCTTAAATTTTATGATTAAAATTTTTTAACTTCGGGGAGTTATATCGATGTATCAGTTGTACTATTCACCAAGCACCGCCAGTATGGCACCCCATATTCTGTTGGAAGAACTGGGTGTACCTTATGAGCTGGTGTTAACGGACACAGCCAAAGGTTCACATAAAACAGCTGACTATCTGGCATTAAACCCTAACGGCACTATTCCAACCTTGCTCGATCAGGGTCAGGTTATTTTTGAAACTGCAGCTATTTGCCTGCATTTAGTCGACAGCCACCCGGATAAGAAACTATTCCCCGCGCCAGGTACTCTGCAACGTGCACAAGCCTACAAATGGCTGATTTGGTTGTCCGCCACCTTACAAAGCACTTTAGTGGTGTATTTTTATCCTGAGCGTTGGGTGAGTTCAGAGCAAAATGCAGCTGATGTAAAACGTCATGCCCAGCAAAAAGCCCAAGGCTTGCTAGAACAAATGGACAAACATTTAGCCAGTCACTGTAGCCCCTGGTTTTTAGGTGAAGAGTTTTCGCTGGTCGATATTTACGCCATGATGTTATGTCGCTGGACTCGTCACTTCGACGATAAAAAAGCACGGGATTACCCTTTTATCGCGCTCTGGGTACAAAAGGTATTAGCCCGCCCTGCAGTGCAAAAAGTGATGGATTATGATGGCTTAGTGAAGCCTTATGTATGACAAAGGCAGGGATTATCCCTGCCTTCTTTCTTTATTGGTTTTGCAAAAAGCTGTATTAAAACTTCCTCACATGCACTGTCACTTCCTCGCGGTCGTGGTACAAGTGTTTGGCCTGAAACTCTACATCAAGCCCAGCTTCGTCTAACTTTTGCTGCATCATCTCCAGCACTTCAACCACAGTTTCGTAGCGTTTTTTCATTGGCAGTTTCAGGTTAAAAATACTTTCCTGACACCACTCGTTGATCAACCAATCACAGACCAACTGCCCCACACGCTGAGGTTTTTCAATCATGTCGCACACCAGCCAGTACACGTTTTTCTTATCCGGGCTGAATTTAAAACCGTCAACCTGGAAGTGTTTGACCTGGCCTGTGTCCATTAATGACTGCGCCATCATACCGTTGTCTATAGCTGTGACCATCATGCTGCGTTTCACCAGCTGATAAGTCCAGCCACCAGGACAAGCGCCCAAATCCACAGCTCTCATACCGGAAGTTAGACGGGTGTCCCATTCATCTTTTGGAATGAACTGAAGAAAAGCTTCTTCCAGTTTTAACGTGCTACGGCTTGGTGCATCAGCAGGAAATTTTAACCGCATAATACCGTTTTCCAGCGGGCTGTTATTTTCCGGGTAAGAAATCCCTAAATAAGCACTGCTGCCACTTAGCATAAATAAATGCAGCACAGCAGCACGGGAGTTTTCTTTTTGCAGCAGTACACCCGCTTTACGTAATGACTGGCGTAGCGGCACTGTCAGTTTACGCGCCAAAGTTGATAAAGTTTTGCCGTCGTTGGTTTCAGGGTATTCCACCCTGATCTCACCAAAAGCAGACAGTTCAGCCGCTAAAGCGGATTCAACTACAGTGGTAATACGATCAGCAGGGTCTAATTGCAGCAAATCGTCCACCAGTAAAAACCACTGACGTGCAAAGATTAAGTTCGTGAAGTCATAGTCACGGTAAAACGCAGCTAAAGCATCACTGTCATAAGCTTCAAAAATGACAAAAGCTGCGTCTTTGGTCAGTTTGCAAAAACCAAACACCTCTTGCTGCGACGCTTTATCCTGAATTTCACCGGCACATTCTTTCTCAAAACCTGAACGGCAATACAGCAAAAGTTGGTTCATGCTGCACCTCCATGTGCAGCACCCTGACGGGCAGCCTGCGTCTGTGAAAATTGTCTATCCTGCCAATTTTTCATCTTCATCTTATTTCCTGATCCAAGGGCTGATGGCCAAAGCCAGCCAGCTTAAAATAAGCAACTGGCCGCCTAAAGGTGCCAGAGCAGAAACATGTAAAGGCAGCTTAAATACGCCAGCTACCAGAGTATAAACAAAGGACCAAAGCCCTATTTGCATAGCGCAGGCGCAGATGCGACTGAACCATGGGCTTTGTTGTTGCAGCTTGTCAAAGGCCGATAAGGTCAATAAAGCCAAGGCATGAAAAGCTAAGATAAAACCCGCACTTAACAGCACTGCCAGTTGCTCTGTCGCTATAGTGCCACGCCATAAATGCATTAAAGCAGCGGCTGAACCTACAGTGACAGCGCCATAAAAGGCAGCCAGGCTTGCGTTAATCTTCCAGAATACGTTCATCAATAAAACTCCGACTCAGACGAGCTGCTTGTGCAATAAGTTGCTGCTGACTAATACCTGATTTCTTTAATGGTACAAAGTCATGATCACCACTTGGTAACCAATTTATTTCTAGCAGAGGCCAGATTTTATCAGCCAGTTCATCTTTATTGCCAAATGGATCCCGCTCACCTTGCAGCACCAGTACAGGCCTTGTTAAAGCGGCAAAGTGCTCAGTTCGCCAACTATGCTTTTTCGGTGGATGAAAAGGATAACCAAAAGCTATCACGCCTTTTACGTGCGCAGGCAGCAGCTCTGAGGCTGCAAGCAGTGTAGCTACCCGCCCCCCCATAGATTTACCTGCAATAAACAAAGGCAAATCTGCAGGTAATTGGCTTATTTGTTCAACAAGTTCTGCCACTAACACCGGCATTTTCGGCGGCAATTGCCTGCTGCCTGCCAAGGTCTTTAGCATATAGGTAAAATTAAATCCCCAGACTTCAATCCCCACTGCGGCTAGCTCTTTGGCCAGTTGCAGACAAAAATCTGACCGCACTGAAGCACCAGCACCATGACAGAGCAGCAATCTGGCAACAGCTTTATCAGCGTTAACAACAAAACTTTGAGCTAATAACTCCGCCATCTGTTAATCCGGCGTTGAATTATTAAAATGTTGTTCGGCAAAATCCTGCTGATCCAGTTCAACCTGCTTTGCCATCCATTGCCTGAACGCGACAATTTTACCCAGCTCAGTCTGATTTTCACGGCAGACCAGATAGTGCGAGTCTTTACTTAGCAGTACATGATGAAAAGGCACTATTAAACGGCCAGAGTTAATGTCGGGTCTGGCCATAACGTTATGGGCCAAAGCCACCCCCTGTCCATGTATAGCCGCCTGCAATACCATAGCAGTGTGCGAAAAAATGGGCCCCTGATTCACATTAAAGTTTTTAATACCCTGACTGACAAACCAGTCTTTCCAGGCCTGACGTGAACCATCGTGCAACAAGGTATGGTGGCGTAAATCCGCTACTTCTTTTAGTGGTTTAGTGCCGTTTAACAACAAAGGTGAACAAACAGGCAGCAGATATTCAGTGTGCAGTTTGTCTGCATGTAAATTACGCCAGTTGCCACGACCATAATAAATAGCCACGTCCACATCGTCTGTTAACGAACCTTCGTCGGAGTCAACCGCTTTAATACGCACATCTATATCGGAATGTTCTTCACTGAATAAACTTAAACGTGGCACCAGCCACTGAATAGCGAAGCTTGGCTGCAAGCTTACTGTAAGAGAACCTTTTGCTCCCCGGGCTAATAACTTTTCAGTAGCTTCATGCAGCTGCAAAAAAATTTCTTTAATGTCTAAAAAGAAACTCTGACCTTCTTCAGTTAACAGCAATGAGCGGTTTTTCCGCATAAAGAGCTTTAGACCTAAATGGTCTTCCAGCGCTTTGATCTGGTGACTAATAGCAGCCTGAGTGACAAACATCTCTTCAGCTGCTTTGGTAAAACTCAGATGACGGGCCGCAGTTTCAAAAGCTTTTAACGCATTTAATGGGGGTAAGCGCCGAACCATAGTCCGCAACCTCAG
This sequence comes from Rheinheimera sp., assembly GCF_020217005.1. Lineage (GTDB taxonomy): Bacteria > Pseudomonadota > Gammaproteobacteria > Enterobacterales > Alteromonadaceae > Pararheinheimera. Next base: position 4,890 of record NZ_JAIWOI010000169.1, read on the forward strand.
AAAGGGTGGTATTCAATTATTTTTTCTAATGCGAATTATAAAGAAAGGTGCGACTTTAAACCAGCCACGCCTTTGAGATTAGCTGGATTTATTTAACCTGAACTCGGGTTAATGAGTGTCGATACTTTTCGGTTTAACTAATAAAATCAATTAATTAAAGATACATTTGTTAAACGCTGAAATCTTAATGGACTGAATGAGCAGATTTTTGTGGATCTCAAGGCGCTTTGTCGTAAGCCATAGCAAGCTATGGCTAGGCAGAGCAAGGCACAGAGGCGCGAAAAGATGCCTATTCAGCGACGCGGCTTATCCCGAGTTCTGGTTATTAAGCTTTAGGAACGTAACCTTCGATCTGAACTTCTTTGCCTTCAAATAAAAATTGCTGCATTTGCTCTTCCAGCAATTTACGATGTTCCAGATTCATCATATTCAGCTTTTTTTCGTTGATCAGCATAATTTGCTTAGCCTGCCATAAAGACCAGGCTTCTTTGCTGATGTTATCGAAGATTTTTTTGCCAAGCTCCCCCGGGTACAGCTGAAAATCTAAACCTGCTGCTTCTTTTTGCAAATAAACACAAAATACCTGACGGGACATTCTTCACCTCAATGCTTAGCTTCTAAAAAGGCCGATATTGTAAACGACTTCAGCAAGGGCTGTTAGTTTTTATTCAGCCAGTTTTTTTCAATCCAGCTGCGAATAGGAGCTGGTAAACCAATCTCCATGACCTCAGCTTTGTTATACCAGCTACTCGCCGCAGGTTCAGACAAAGTCGAAACCGGATGCCAAACCGAAGCCTCTAGCTTGTAATGCGAAAACACATGCTGAAACTGACCTTGCAGTGTGGCTTGCTGCAAAGCTGCAGCATCTTCATCAACCTGGGGTAAGGACCACAGATCTGCCCAAATACCTGAATCAGGTCTTTTTTGCAGCAAGAGTTTATTGTCTTGTTCTATCCACAAAAAATGCCCTGCTTTGGTTGGAGTGCTCTTTTTAGGTTTAGCTGTGGGCAGCTCTGCAACACGGCCTGTATTAAAAGCCAGACATTGAGTTTTAAGCGGGCAGGTTAAACAATCAGCTTGCTTGGGTTTGCAGACCGTAGCGCCTAAATCCAGCAAAGCCTGAGCAAAACGTCTGTTGTTTTGTTTTGGCGTTAATAAATCGGCCAAAGCCCACAACTTTTTATCCACTGCAGATGAAGTCGGCACACCTTCTATGCCAAATAAACGACAAAATAATCGCCGGACATTGCCATCCACAATCGGGCCATAAGCATCATAAGCAAAAGAGCGGATAGCACCAGCTGTGTAACGACCAATACCGGGAATGGTTAATAAGTCATTTAATTCAAAAGGAAACTCACCTAAATCAAACACTATGTATTTTGCTGCTTTGTGTAAGTTACGGGCTCTGGCGTAATAGCCTAAACCTTGCCACAACGCCATTACAGTGTCGGTATCAGCAGTGGCTAAGGCATGAATATCTGGTAGCTTTTGCATCCAGCGCTGAAAATACGGGATCACTGTAGTGACCTGAGTTTGCTGTAACATCAGCTCGCTAACCATCACTCTGTATGGGCTGGGGTCTTGTTGCCATGGCAAGGCATTTCGACCATAGTTTTTTTGCCAGTCGACTAACGTATCGGCAAAAAGATCAGGGCAGGTTAAATACTCAGAAGTCAGCACAGCAATAAGCACTCAAGGTTAGTTTTTCAAAACGGCGCTCAGCCTAGCATTTTTTCCTATTGTTGTTGAATCAAGATTAGCGGTTGAGCATTAGCGGCAGAACAAGGATAATACGCGCCGCATTCGATAGCACTTCATGCAGTTGCATTCTGCATTATATTTTTTGGAGACCAAGATGACCCACCCGGAACAACCAAACACAGAGCCACAGGACGATGAGCTTCAGGAAAACAAATACCTGCGCCGCATCCGTAGTTTTGTTTTAAGGGAAGGTCGTCTGACCAAAGGCCAGCAGCGCAGTTTAGATTTATTCTGGCCAACTATGGGTCTTGAGCATCAAGCTATGCCTTACGATATGAAAGCCGTGTTTGGCCGCGAAGCCGACTTAGTGCTGGAAATTGGTTTTGGTATGGGCAAATCTTTGGTGCAAATGGCTAAAGCTGCGCCAGATAGAGACTTTATTGGTATCGAAGTACATAAGCCAGGTGTAGGTGCTTGTTTAGGTGAAGCAGAAACTGAAGGCGTTAAAAACCTGCGGGTGTTCGAACACGATGCCATCGAAATTTTAAATGACTCTATTGCAGACAATAGCTTAAGCACAGTACAGCTGTTTTTCCCTGATCCATGGCATAAAAAACGTCACCATAAAAGACGTATTGTTCAGGCTGAGTTCGCTCAGTTGTTACGCCGCAAATTAAAAATCGGCGGTGTATTTCATATGGCAACTGACTGGGAAAACTACGCTGAACATATGCTGGAAGTGATGAAAGTTGCCGAGGGTTACAGCAACCTGTCAGAAACCAATGACTATGTGCCACGTCCTGAGCATAGACCTCTGACTAAATTCGAAAACCGTGGTGTCAATTTAGGCCATGGCGTTTGGGATTTAATGTTCAGGAAGGAAAGCTAATATGTTAGACAATACCAGTCAGCTGCTGCTGCGCAATATTGATTTTTTATCAGGCAAAGTGCTGCTGGTAGAACCTATGGCCGATCGGCTGGCCGCTGAACTAAAACAACAAAACCAAGAGCTTGAGTTATTTTGTTTAACTTCAAACGTAGCTGTTGCTAATAACTGGCAGCAGCAAAGCAAATGCCCTTGTTATTTGGGTGATACCTTACCCGCCGATTTAACAGTCGACAAAGTGGTGCTGTTTTACCCTAAAAGCAAAGATCAGCTGCAAAGCTCTTTAGCTCAGATTAAAACAGTACTAAAAGACAAAACCGAAGTTTATCTGGTTGGCGATAATAAGGGCGGCATCAAGAGCTTAGGTAATCAGGCAGAAAAACTGGGTTTAAAAGCCTTTAAACATGACAATGCCAAACACTGCTTATGGTTTGAATTAGATGGTTTATTGCAAAGTGAATTAAAAACAGCTGAGTTTCATCAGTTTAGTATCGAAAAAGCTGGCATCAGCTTAAAGCTTTGCTCTTTGCCAGGCGTGTTTAATCATGGCAAGTTGGATTTAGGCACTAACTTACTGCTGGAGCATTTAGGCCATATTCAGCAAGGTAAAGTGTTGGATTTTGCTTGTGGTGCAGGTTTTATCGGTGCATTCCTGGTAAAAAGACACCCTGAAATTAAGCTAACAGCTTCTGATATCAGCACTTTAGCTGTCAGCTCTACTGCGGCTACGTTAAAGGCGAATAAACTGCCGGGTGAAACTATAGTGGCGGATGGTATTCCATCACGCAGTGCAGCTTATGATCATATTGTCAGTAACCCGCCTTTCCATACTGGCTTAAAAACCGACTACCATATCAGCGAGCAGTTTTTCCGCGACGCTTTTAATGAATTGAAACCAGGTGGTACTTTAACTTTAGTGGCTAATGTGCATTTGCCTTATGTGGCTCAATTGACTGAAATTTTTGGTCAGGTAAAAGAGCTTGGTCGTCGTGATGGTTTTGTGGTTTATTATTGTAAAAAAGACCGCAAATAAAAGGATCTACTGATGAGACTGGTTTTAGTACTGTTATCCGTACTTAGTATTTGCACTTTTAGCAGTGTTGAAGCGGCTGAATGTATTCAATCGCCAGAACGTACTTTAGCTTGTCCGCATCAAATCTATCGGCTTGGTCAGTTAGAAAACATGGCAAAACCTGCCATGTTATGTATCTGTGTAGCTGATTTTAAAGAGTTTTTAACAGAACCAGCTGACAGAGATGAAGCTCATAAGCAGAAGCTGAAGCGTCTAAAACTGGAATACGCTTTGGGTCAGAAAATAGAACCTATTTTGCAAGTTTTAAGAGATTAACACTGAGCTATTTCAGTCAGCGCAAGACTATCTGACGAGGGTGAAACTCGCCTAAATACTCTTCAGCCTGTTGCAGTAAAGCTGGAACCAGAAATAACTTTCCCTGTTCAACCCAATAAATAGCATGCTGCTCAAACATAATAGCCAGTTTAATCGCCTTATTTTTATCACAAAGCACAGCCCAGCTTTTCTCCTGAAAACTCAAGTCAGGTGAGCAACCTACTATTTCACGATATGGAACATTCATGCTATCTAGTGTGTTGGCAAAGTGACTATCGAGCAATAAGTTTCTGGAGGGATTCTGGACATGGCCACAAGGATTTTGGGCGCTGATAATAGCAAAATTTATTTGGTCACCAAGAGGTTGATGGCACAAAAATACACTCGTTTTGTAGTTATCCCATAAGTCCATGGTTTTTCCTCTGCATCACAAGTGCGTCAACTATATACCCTTCTTGGATCAAGCTGCAACTTTACAACTAAGTACCTGTTGTTCTGCAAAGCCGTTGCGATGCTTTTATTTTTGTCTGCCAGCTAACTGGTGAAAATTTGCAAATGCGTGTAACTTCAATATTATAGCTTCGATAACAGATTGACGGATGGCGGAAGGATTAATGGGTCCAGCTTTAAAAGCAAGTTCAATCAAAGGTGCTCTGATTTGGGTTGTGATGCTGATTTGCAGCATTACTCTTTGTATTTCTCTGACTATTGCCACTATTCAGGATATTAAGGCTGAAAAGAAAAACCTGTCAGAACAACTCAATTCTTATGCAGCTATTATTGCCTTTAACGCCGTAGGTTCTATTGAAATAGACGACTCAGAAATAGAAGACAGACGTCTTGCTTCGTTCGCGGCCGAATCAAGATTACACAATATTCATATCTACAAGCTGCAGGACAATGGCGAGCTTAGCTTTTTTTCCAGCTATAACAGAAGAGATGTGGGTCCCTTTCCGACTCAGTTCAACAAAGTCGAACAGTACCAGAACGCCACTATAGGCGATGGTGTCATGGAGCTGACAAAAAGAATCGAATCTGATGGAAAGTTAACAGGTTATGTCTACATACGTGCCAGTCTGGAAGAGTTAAGCCGCTATGTGCAAAACAGAGTTTTATTCGATATTTTAATAGCTCTTTGCTCTTTAATTGGTGCTTTTATTATCGCCAACAGAT
>NZ_JAIWOI010000187.1 GCF_020217005.1 Rheinheimera sp.
GATAAGGACTGGCTGCCGGATCGCCGCCTGCCCCGCCCCCCCAGGAGTTGTTGATTACGTCAGCGCCGTCTTTAACAGCCCAGTCCAGCGCTTCTAATAACATCACGTTTGAACCACTGCCGGTTACCGTAGTGACACCGTTGGTGGTGCGATAGACCTGGAACAAGGCTTTATAAGCCATCAGATAAGCGCCTGGTGCCACACCAGACACATCGACCTTAGTGTATCCCTCTTTAGGAGCATCCACTACAACACCGTCTTCATCTGTATTGCCCGAGCCGTTAAAATAAACTGTGGTAGGCATACCCAAAATAGTACCAGCGACATGGGTACCGTGCCCCCCCTGTCCCAAAGGACTCATGTATTCCTGTTCTATAGTGGCGAAAGTTGGAGCACTAAAACGCGCTACTATTAATTTGTTATTACAGAAATCAGGCTGAACTGTCGCACAATAATCTGTTGTCACTTTATCTTCCGGCGCCGTGAATCCGGTATCGCGAAACATTGGGTTTTCCGGTCGAATACCACCATCTATGACTGCTACCTTGATACCTTTACCCGCTTCAGCACTACCACCCAGTTTTTCCCAGACTTGTTTTGCTTTAATTAAGTCCAGTGATGTATCCATTTGCTCATAATACATTTCTTCACGATACACCTGGGTTACACCAGGCAAAGCTGACAACTGGTCAAAAATATCACGTTCTGATGTCACTACTACTGCGTTCAGCACTGTGTCGTAATGACGGTCAAGCTGGGCATCAGGCAAAGATTTTTTTAAATTTTTCGCAAAACTCTGACGTTCTGTTGCCAGTACTGCTGAGTGTTTCGCCACTGCGGCAGAGGACATATCCAGCAGATTACCTTTAGTGCCTGTCGCTTTTTGCGACGCTGTGGCAGCCTGAGCTAAAGGAGCATTTTCTAGTTTTACAATGAAGTAATAAGGACGTTGTTCCAGTCGGACTTTATTTTTTACTGATGTGTCGTAGCTGACCAGACCTTCCACTTCCGGAGAATAGATAGATTTTTGTGGTTGTGCTGCTATCACAGAACCCGACAGCGCCGCAGAAACAGCGACGGCTAATAATGAATAACTTTTACGTTGCATTCTGAACCTTCCTAGATTTTCAATTTTTATTATCAAACAGGTACATATTTAACCCGGATCGCGCAGCTCCATTTATATTACACATGGCTGGAGCATTACAAGAAGATGTTAATTAACAATCAATAGAACAAGATGAAAAAACAAACAATAAATTACAAATCCCAAATGAAATCAATCAAGTACAAAATAAAACAAATGTAAATTTAAAAACAATAAACTGATAACTGAAATTATCTCAGCCATAGTTCCCAGTGCCACTGATTTTTGGCCACAACAGCTCGGTTGAGCAGCAACAATAGTCAGCGCAAAAACCAGAAGTTGCGGTTTGGGCCCTGCTTTTCAGGACCAGAAGGCTATTACTCTTTTTTTAATAAAGAGTTAGAATGAAAGGCCACTGAAAAGGTAACCTTAAATGTCAAAAGCCTGTGCCTGCCATATTCTGGTCAAAACTGCTGCTGAAGCAGAGAAATTAAAGCAACTGCTGGCCAAAGGCGCCAGTTTTCATGAATTAGCTAAAAAGCATTCGCTCTGCCCTTCCGGTAAAAAAGGCGGTGATTTAGGCGAGTTTAAGCCAGGCCAGATGGTCAGAGCTTTTGATGAAGTGGTATTTAAAAAAGCTGTACTGGAAGTGCACGGCCCAATCAAAACTCAGTTTGGTTACCACCTGATTAAAACCTTATACAGAAGTTAGCTGAAGAAGCGGATGGAGAGTCGGATGCGTTTTGTGCCTTGTAGTTATGATGAACATGCCGAAGCTATTCTGGCCATTTTTAACCACGCAATTTTGAATACCACAGCCTTGTATGAATACAAGCCCCGCACTATGGCTACTATGCAGCAGTGGTTTGCCAATAAGGCAGCTGGCAATTTTCCGGTTATAGGCATGCTGAATGAACAGAACCAACTTGTGGCTTTTGGCAGTTATGGCACTTTCAGGGCTTTTCCGGCTTTTAAATATTCAGTGGAGCACTCAGTTTATGTAGCGCCAAACCAGCAGGGTAAAGGTTATGGTGCTTTGATGCTGAAAAAAATTATAGAGCAAGCGCAACTTGAGAATTACCACCTGCTGATTGGCGGTATAGATGCTGCCAACGAAGCCAGTATAGCTTTGCATACTAAATATGGCTTTCGACACAGCGGCACTATTACTCAGGCCGGTTTTAAATTTGGCCGCTGGTTAGATTTAGCCTTTTACCAACTGACTTTATCAACCCCTCTTGAACCAAAAGACGACTGAACAAAAAGGCAGTCTGATCTGCCTTTTTTAAGTTCAGTACTTTAGAGCCGTTACTTCTTACCCAGCAACTGCGAACGTAATTTAGCCTTTTCTTTCGCCAGTTGCTTGTTGCGACTCGCGACTTTTTGTACCCGCTCTTCTTCAGCGTCGGCTTTTTTGCTGCTGTGATTCATTTTCGGGTCGTGCTCATAACCAGGTAACACTTGTTGGCTGATCACTTGCTTGGTTAGTTTTTCGATAGCCTGCAACATCACCAGATCATCAGGTGTAACTAAACTTATCGCCAGGCCTGAGTTCCCCGCCCTGCCAGTGCGGCCAATACGATGCACATAATCTTCAGCGACCTGGGGTAAATCGTAATTGACCACTATAGGCAGTTCTTCAATATCTAAGCCCCGTGCTGCGATGTCTGTGGCCACTAACACACTTAATCTGTTGTTTTTAAAATCATCCAGCGCCTTGGTGCGGGCGCCCTGACTTTTATCGCCGTGAATAGCGCCAGCCTCTATGCCATCTAAGCGCAACTGTTTCGCCAGACGATCGGCGCCATGTTTAGTCCGGCTAAATATCAGTACCTGTTTCCATTGCCGCGAGCCAATCAGATGAGACAGCATCTCACGTTTGCGCTGGGAGTCCACTCTGTAAGCCAGCTGTTCTATTTTATCTGCGGTACTATTAGGTTTCGCTACTTCAATCAGCACAGGCGATTTTAATAAAGTGTCAGCCAGCTCTTTGATTTCTTTAGCAAAGGTTGCAGAGAAAAACAGCGTCTGCCGCTCTTTCGGTAAACGCGCCATAATACGTTTAATGTCGTGAATAAAGCCCATATCCAACATACGGTCTGCTTCATCCAGCACCAGAATTTGCAGTTCAGATAAACTCACTGTGCCCTGATGCAAATGATCAAGCAGACGACCAGGTGTCGCAACCAGAATATCTAAACCACGGCTGGCTTGATCGTATTGAGGGTTGATCGACACACCGCCATAAAACACTGCGTATTTCAGCGGTAAATCAGCGCCATAAGCTTTGACGCTGTCAGCCACCTGCTGTGCCAGCTCGCGGGTTGGCGTCAGCACCAGACAACGCACCTGCAAGTTATTCACTTTGCTGGTGTTTTTACTTAATAATTGCAGCACAGGTAAAGTAAAAGCTGCAGTTTTGCCTGTTCCTGTCTGAGCTCCGGCTAACACATCTTTGCCTTCTAAAATCACAGGTATAGTTTGCTGCTGAATAGGTGTTGGTGTGTGATACCCCTGGTGAGTTACAGCAGAAAGAATACGGGGATCTAAACCAAGCGTGGCAAATGACATGCAATTTCCTTTAAAGTAGCGACTCTCAAACCTTTATACCCAAAGTATATGCGCTTGCAGTAAGAGCCAGAGCTCAACAAAGCTGCAGCTTCAAGTATGACGGCTATAAAACAGCGCTAGTGTAGCAGAACTCACAGGACAAGGCATGACTGCAGTACCCACCCCATGGTTTGTGTATATGGTGCGCACAGCAACAGGCGCTTTGTACACAGGGATCAGCACGGATCCTGAACGGCGTTTACGTCAGCACAGCGGGGCTTTAACAGGCGGAGCCAAAGCGCTGAAAGGCAAAGGTCCGTTGCAGTTAGTCTTCACTTTCGCCATGCCCTGCCGCTCTTCAGCCAGTAAGCTGGAATATCAGCTCAAACAGTGGAATAAAACACAGAAAGAACTGCTACTAAAACAAGAGGTCACGCAACTAAACCTACTACAGCAGCTATCAGGCGAAAGTCGCATAGGCTTAGTCTGTGCTACAGATTAGACTAGGGTTTGACTAAGGAGCCTGCATGGAAAGTTTCGTTTTAGTACTAGTGTATTTAGTGATAGGCGCCTTGCTGCGCAAACTACCGCAATTTCCTCAGGATACAGGTTTAGTATTGAACCAGTATGTGCTTTTTGTCGCCCTGCCCGCTTTAGTGCTGCAAAAAATCCCGTTGTTAGAGTTCTCCAGTCAATTGTGGTTGCCTGCTATTACGCCTTGGGTACTACTGCTGATAGTGGCAGCCTTAGTGATACTGGCAGGGAAAATCTGGCACTTTGAAAAAACCACAGTGGGCGCTTTGCTGGTGGTTTTACCCTTAGGCAATACCTCCTTTTTAGGTTTTCCTATGGTTGAAGCTTTTTTTGGCGACAAAGCCTTGCCCTATGCCATGATTTACGATCAAGCCGGATCTTTTTTAGCCCTGGCGACTTACTCCACTATTCTGGCCGCCTGGTATAACCCCAATGCTGCAACTCCGAATGCGGCTCAGATCATCAAAAGGGTACTGACCTTTCCCTCTTTTATCGCTCTGATGCTGGCTTTATCTTTGAAGTCTTTTAGCTACCCTGAATTTTTTAGTCTGGTACTGGACAGCCTGGCCGCCACTTTAGTGCCAGTTATTATGATCGCTGTAGGTTTTCAGTTCAGATTGCAGTTAGACAACAAAGACGCCAAACCGCTGTTTTTTGCGCTTGGCGTAAAGCTGTTTTTAATGCCTGCGCTGGCCTTAGGTTTCTTAGGCGTATTTAAACCCGATGCTTTATTACTGCAGGTGGTGGTGTTTGAAGCCGCTATGCCACCCATGGTGTCTGCCGGCGCTATAGCTATGGGTGCTGGGCTGGCACTGCGTTTAGTGCCAGCTTTGGTAGGTTTGGGCTTGCTGCTTAGCTTTATCAGTCTTCCGCTTTGGTATTGGTTGTTGCAGCTTTACGTTTAACTAAGTGTTGATGCCCCTTTTTATGACTCTGATGGTAATAATGAGCGGCCACAACCATAAGTACAGAACCGGTCAGAACTGGATTGAATAAAAACCACCAGTCCGGCGCTGTCAGCATAATCAGTAAAGTAGTAGCACCTGCTGGTGGATGGGTAATTTTCCACAATACCATCAAGCCGATAGATAATCCGACAGCAATAGATAAGCTCCAAACTGTTAAACCAAAAGCATGAACAAAACTGAGACCGATCAAAGCGGCTAAAAAGTGACCTGCTATCACGTTTTTTGCTTTGCCAAGTGGGCTACCAGGTAAAGCAAATAAAATAACAGCCGTAGCACCAAAAGGCGCCACCAGCCACAGCTGCTGCCATTGTTGCAACAAAGCAAACAAAGCCATTATCAGGGCTGCACCTGTCCCTGCGATCAATGCTTGTACCCATATTTTATATTCAGTCACGCTATCACCTCATAATGCAGACAAGTCTGTCTACCTACAAGATGCATTGTAGACAGATTGGTCTACCTATGTCAAGCTAGGCCTCTACTCTACGGAGAATCTTTATGGAACTGGATAAAAAACAACAGCTTGTTGAAGCAGCTTTAAGCCTTTTTTACCGTCATGGTGTGCATGCCGTTGGCATCAACCAAATTTTAGAGCACAGTGCTATTGCTAAAAAAACCTTGTACCACCATTTTGATAGTAAAGATCAGTTATTGCTCGCCACCTTGGAACTGCGGCATCAACGTTTTTACCACTGGCTGGAGCAACAATTTGCCGCCCCATCCTCTGCATCTCCCATAGACAAGTTGTTTGATGCATTAACGCTATGGTTTGAGGGCAAGTCTGAGCTATTAGGCCCCTTTTTTGGCTGCTATTTCCAACATTGTGCCGCTGAATACCATGGTCCGGACAGCACCGTACTTGAGCAGTGTGCCCAGCATAAGTTAACAGTCAAAAACTTAGTGAAGATCCACCTTGAAAGCTATCAGTTGTCGCCACAATCACTGGCTGCATTGCTTGATGGCTTAATGTTACTGAAAGAGGGCGCTATCAGCATGGCACTGTTACATACAGATCCAACAGCAGCGCATAGCGCTAAAAAACAAGCTCTATTGCTGCTCAGGGCATTAGACTAATCAGGCTCGGCAACGGGCTCGCCAGGAGGTTTTTTCTTCATCCGGCCTGCCTGGACCAGCGCCTCCCGCAGCAGGTATTCAATCTGGCCATTTACACTGCGAAACTCGTCATCGGCCCAGTGCTGCAAAGCCTGCAGCACTGTTTCATCCAAACGTAACGCAAAAGCTTTTTTCGACACTTTTGTCTCCGTTTAGTACAAAGTACCGGTATTGATTACAGGCTGCACCTGATGATCACCACAAAGCACCACGAGCAAGTTACTGACCATAGCGGCTTTACGTTCTTCATCCAACTGCACCATATTTTTTTCTGACAAGCGGGCTAATGCCAGTTCCACCATACCTACCGCGCCTTCAACCAATTGCTGGCGTGCCATCACCACAGCTCTGGCCTGCTGACGCTGCAACATGGCACTGGCAATTTCAGGAGCATAAGCCAAGTGGCTAATCCGGGCTTCCAATACTTCAACTCCGGCTTTCTCAAGGCGAGCCTGAATTTCACCTTTGAGCAAATCCGTCACTTCAGGACCATTGCTACGCAGACTAATATCACCATCTTCTGCTGCTTCGTAGGGGTAACTTGAGGCTAAGAAACGCAGTGCAGCCTCGCTTTGAATACTGACAAAGTTTTCATAATCCTCGACTTCAAACACTGCTTCAGCACTATCTACCACTTTCCATACCACTACAGCCGCAATTTCAACCGGGTTGCCACTGTGATCATTCACTTTCAGCTTACCACTTTCAAAGTTGCGAACCCGCAATGAGACTTTTTGTTTGCTGTAAAAAGGATTGGCCCAGCGCAAACCAGTCTTTAAATCAGAACCTGTATAGCGACCAAACAACTGCAATACCACACACTGATTCGGTTGCACCATGTAGAAGCCAAAAAAGCCTATACCAACCAGAATTAGCGCCAGTATGGCAACTAGTTTCAGCGGTCCAGCCAAAACAAGTAAGCCAAGACCTGCCAAAGCAAAGACGGCTGGCAGTACAGCGAGCATCATCAAGCCACCGCGGCTTGTTGCCATATATTCCTTCATAAAAACCCCTTATTTTGATATCAATTTAATATCAAAATAGCTTTACTCTGACAAAAAGCAAGAAAAAAAGTGCAAAAAAACAGCAATTGAATAGTAAAAGTGCAGAGTTAATTGACACAGGTCAATTTGATAAATATGATAAATTCAATCAAATCAGAAAAATCATTATGTCAGAGCAGCATCAACTTATTTCTACCCGACAAGCCGCCACCCTTTTAGGTGTTTCGGTACGCACAATTCAACTTTGGGTTGAACAAGGATTGCTCAGCGCCTGGAAAACGCCTGGAGGACACAGACGAATAGTACAGGAGTCCTTACTGGCTTTATTGCATAAAAGACAAAGATTGCAGCCGCTGACTTATATAGTTTGCGTCGACCTGAATGCAGACTTTTTCAATTTAATCCAGCAACTGTGCCAACAATGGAATTTCCCTGTTGAGTTGCGGCAAGCACGTAACGCGGTGGATGCTCTGCTGATGATGGGCGAACATAAACCTGAAATCATACTGATGAATGCAGCTCAAGCTGGTGTAGATATGAGTATGTTGCAGCAAGAGTTAATAAAGCATCAGGTCAAACTTGCTTTATTAGCGGAGGACGACCCGCAATCTGAGCTGAGTATGGAAGTGATTTGGCTGCGGCTTCCTTTTGAACCCTCTCAATTCAAAGCTGCATTACAAAAATTACTTTTTGCCCGACTGCAACAAGCTGGTTAACCACTGTTGCCAGGGTTGAATGGTGATGGCTAATAAGCAGCTTCACTGCAAAGCCAATTAACCTTTTGACGTTCCCTAGTAATTGGCCTGGCCAACTACTAGGGTTACATCATTGAGGTGGACTCTTTAGTTAAACCAAACTTACTTTAGCAAATTTACGTTTACCGACCTGGAAGATATGGCAGCTGCCTTTGGCAAATTCCATTTTGCTGTCTTCCACTTTGGTTTCACCATCCAGCTTGACCGCACCTTGCTTAATCATCCGCATAGCTTCTGAGGTACTTTCGACCAGACCCGCTTCTTTTAACAGGTTGGTGATCTGAATACTGTCAGTGGCTAAGGTTAAGCTCAGTTCAGGAATATCATCAGGTAAGGCGTTCTTTTGGAAACGCTGGATAAAGTCCTGCTCTGCCGCATCAGCTGCAGCCTGGTCGTGGAAACGGGCAATAATTTCCTTAGCCAGCTCAATTTTAATATCACGTGGGTTACGGCCTTCAGCCGCTTGTTGCTTCAGTGCAGCTATATCTGCAATAGGGCGGAAACTCAGCAAATCGTAGTAACGCCACATCAGTTCATCACTGATCGACATCACTTTACCAAACATCTCACCCGGCGTATCTGTGATACCTATATAGTTGCCCAGAGACTTGGACATCTTCTGCACACCGTCCAGACCTTCCAGCAATGGCACCATGATGATGGTTTGTGGGCGCTGACCTTCGTCTTTTTGCAGCTCACGGCCCATCAACAGGTTAAAGCGCTGATCGGTACCGCCCATTTCAATGTCGGCCTCTAATGCAACAGAGTCCCAGCCTTGCACCAGCGGGTACAAAAACTCGTGAATCGCAATAGACTGGTTGTTGGCATAACGCTTTTTAAAATCATCGCGCTCCAGCATACGGGCTACGGTTTGCCGTGCAGCCAATTTGATCATGCCAGCCGCCCCTAACTTTTCCATCCATTCGGAGTTAAAAGCCACGCGGGTTTTTGCCGGATCCAAAATCTTAAATACTTGCTCTTTATAGGTCTGTGCGTTAGCCAACACGTCTTCACGGGTTAAAGGTTTACGCGTAACGTTTTTCCCTGTTGGATCGCCAATCATGCCGGTGAAGTCACCAATAAGGAAAATGACATCATGACCCAACTGTTGAAAGGTGCGTAATTTGTTGATTAAAACCGTATGGCCTAAATGCAAATCTGGTGCAGTTGGATCAAAACCTGCCTTGATTTTTAAAGGTTTTCCTTCCTTTAACTTGGCAATCAGCTCGTCTTCTAACAAAATCTCTTCGCAGCCGCGTTTTATCTCAGCCAGCGCCTGCTCCCAGTGAGCCATGGTCTACTCCTAAATCTCTTTGTATTTCTCAAAATTCCAAGCCTGCATTCTACTGAAACATTTCTTTAGATCAAACCAACAAAAGTGTGGCATCAGCTAAAAAATCGTTATATGCTCATTTTCTTATTGGTTTGTCTGATAATAATAAGAGATGCGCTTTCTATGATTTCTTCTTTGCCTATCAAACATCGGTTATTAATCGGCGCTTTAAGCGGCATTGTTGCCGTTATGCTGTTGATCCCGTCAGAACAAGCTTCAGCCTCCAGAACTACAGAAACTTCAGAGCTGGAAGTTGGAAAAAGATACAGTATTGATATTCCTTTGGTGGAAGAGAAAATTGCAGCAGAACAGCTGGCCACTCTGCCACACGAAGACAACTCACTGGAGTGGGTGACAGTTGATGTGAAAAAAGGTGACATCCTGTCAGCTATTTTCCGCAAAGCTAAGTTAGATCAAGCCGCGATGCAGGAAGTGCTGGAACTGGGTAAACCAGTCAAGACCTTAACCCGCATTTTTCCTGGTGAGCAAATTGAGTTTGGTTTAGATAACCAAGGCAAGCTGCAGGAAATTCGTTATCCAATCAATAACCTGAAAACTTTACGTGTCCAGCGCACCGCTAATGGTAAGTTTGCTGCTGAAGAGCTGTTAAAGGAAGTAGAGACCCGCACTGAAGTGGTCAGTGGTGTAGTGAACGG
>NZ_JAIWOI010000188.1 GCF_020217005.1 Rheinheimera sp.
TTCGTTTTGGAACGCAGGTCTGGAAGCTGGTTTAACTGAAGCTCAGATGCTGACCCTGGCGAACAATATTTTCAGTTACGACATCGACTTTGGTTTGGATATCAAAGCAGGCGACAGTTTCAGTGTGATTTTTGAAACCCGTTATGCTGATGGCCAATTTGTTGGTAATGGCAATATTCTCGCTGCCCAGTTTAAAAACGAAGGTCAAGTGTACCAGGCGGTTCGCCACAAGGACGGCGCCTATTACAAACCGGACGGTAAAGGTACTAAACAAGCCTTTTTACGCGCCCCGGTTAGTTTCCAGTATGTCAGCTCCAATTTTAACCCCCGCCGCTTACATCCAGTGTTAAAGAAAGTGAAACCACATAACGGTGTTGATTATGTTGCTGCAGTAGGTACTCCTATTATGGCGGCTGGTGATGGTAAAGTCATTGCTTCGACCCGTAACGGTGTAAATGGTAACTATGTGTTTATCAAACACAAAAACAACATTGTGACCAAATACCTGCACTTATCCAAACGTGATGTAAAACAAGGTGAAAACGTCAAGCAAGGTCAGGTGATAGGCCGCTTAGGTGCTACTGGCCGTGTCACAGGCGCTCACCTGCATTATGAATTTGTCGTAGGTGGTGTGCACCGTAATCCGCGTACTGTGAAATTACCTCAGGCCGATGCGTTGTCGACCAGCGAACGTATTGCTTTTGTCAACGAAGCAAAACAGCTGATTGCCCAAATGCAAAACCACGAGCGGATCACGGTAGCAGCAGCTGAGTAATGTTCAGCTTGTATATAGGCATAATGTCCGGCACCAGTCTCGATGGTATCGATCTGGTGCTGGTTCGTTTTAAACAGGCCACTGACGAAAAGCTCCAGCCTGAACTACTAGAAACCCTGCTTTGCCCTTTCCCTGCACAATTACGCCAGCAGCTTAGCCAATTGGCCCAAACTGGTCCTGATGAACTGGAGCTGATGGGTTTAGTTGAACAGCAACTGGCCTTAGCTTATGCCGATGCAGTCCAACAGTTGT
Organism: Rheinheimera sp.; assembly: GCF_020217005.1. Lineage (GTDB taxonomy): Bacteria > Pseudomonadota > Gammaproteobacteria > Enterobacterales > Alteromonadaceae > Pararheinheimera. The sequence continues at coordinate 1,028 of NZ_JAIWOI010000188.1, forward strand.
TGGCTAAAGCCAAAGTCGCACCAGCACAGATCAGCGCTATAGGCTGTCACGGCCAGACGATCCGGCACAGGCCTTATGCGCAGTTTCCGTTCACTTATCAGATTGGGGATATGTTTCGCTTAGCCTCTGAGACTCAAATCAGGGTGATCGCCGATTTTCGCCGTAAAGATATGGCCTATGGTGGCCAAGGTGCACCTTTGGTACCAGCTTTTCATCAGGCGATATTCGCCAGACCAGACAGCTATCGCGCCATCTTAAACATTGGTGGTATTGCCAATGTCACCCTGTTGCAACCTAACCAGAGCGTGCGCGGTTTTGACACTGGTCCAGGTAATGGCCTGATGGATAACTGGATACAGCAACAGGGCTTGGGCTTATATGACACCGATGGGCTTTACGCCGCCTCAGGGTCAATACAACAGACGTTATTAGCCGATCTTTTATCTGACCCCTACTTTCAGTTAAAGGGTCCCAAAAGCACAGGCAGAGAGTATTTCAACAGCTTATGGCTTGCTGATAAAATCGGAAGCAGTAAGTATGCGCCAGAGGACGTGCAGCGCACCCTGACTCGCTTTACCGCGCAAAGCATCAGAATTGCATTAGCTAATGAAGCCATCACTGAATTATTTGTCTGTGGTGGTGGGGCTTATAACAAGGTCTTACTCGACGATTTACAGCAGCTATTCCCCAACATCACCATTGCACAAACCGCCAGTTTAGGTGTGAAAGCTGATGATGTGGAGGCTATGGCCTTTGCCTGGCTGGCTTATGCTTATGACCATAAAATTGCAGGCAATATCCCTGAAGTCACGGGTGCCCGTAAAGCCGTGGTGTTAGGAGTGGAATTTAGTTACTAACCAAATTCCACCCCTAAAAGTTCCTATAGTTACTGCAACAACGCCAACAGAATACCAGCAGCAACTGCCGAACCTAGCACACCAGCTACATTAGGTCCCATTGCATGCATCAGCAGGAAATTATGCGGATCGGCTTCTAAACCGACTTTATTGGCGACACGGGCCGACATAGGCACAGCAGACACACCAGCTGCACCTATCAGTGGATTAACAGGATCTTTGGATAACTTGTTCATCAGTTTTGCCATCAAGACACCTGAAGCCGTACCTATACCAAAAGCAATTGCGCCCAGTACCAGAATACCTAAAGTTTGAGTGGTCAGGAATTTATCTGCACTTAACTTTGACCCCACGGCCAGACCTAAGAAAATAGTCACAATATTGATCAGCTCGTTCTGGGCTGTCTTAGATAAGCGCTCCACTACGCCGGCTTCACGTATTAAATTGCCCAAACAAAACATACCAATCAGCGGCGCTGCTGTGGGTAAAAACAGGAAAGTCAGTACCAGCACCAGCAAAGGAAAGATGATTTTTTCTTTTTGACTGACCTGTCTGAGCTGCGCCATTCTAATTTTACGCTCATCCACTGTCGTCAGAGCCCGCATAATGGGAGGCTGAATAATAGGAACAAGCGCCATATAGGAGTAGGCAGCTACCGCTATAGCCCCCAATAATTCAGGCGCCAATTTCGACGCCAAAAAAATAGCGGTTGGGCCATCAGCACCACCAATAATGGCAATAGCGGCAGCTTCTTTCATGGTAAAACTTAAGCCTGGTACCAGATTAAGCGCTATAGCGCCCAATAAGGTTGAAAAAATACCAAACTGAGCTGCAGCACCTAACAACAGCATTTTAGGATTGGCTATTAAAGCACTGAAGTCAGTTAAGGCTCCAACACCTAAAAAGATCAGCAGCGGAAATACACCGGTTTCAATCCCCACATGGTACACGTAGTACAGCAAACCACCGGGCTCACTCATCCCAGCCAAAGGAATATTGGTCAGAATAGCGCCAAAGCCTATCGGAATAAGCAGCAAAGGCTCAAAGCCTTTGGCTATCGCTAAATACAACAATATAAAACCCACCGCCATCATCACCAGCGCAGGCCAGGTCAGATGTACCAAACCTGTAGAATCAATCAGTGTTAACAAAGCATCCATGACTTATCCTCAGGCAAAACTAACCAGCAGATCGCCGGTTGTAACCGCAGAGCCAACACTGACATGAAGTTGACTGACAATACCGGCCTGGCTGGCCCGGATTTCTGTCTCCATTTTCATCGCTTCCATCAACAGCACAACTTGCCCTGCTGCCACCTGCTGGCCAACACTGACCTTGAGTGCTAACACATTACCGGCTAAAGGTGAGGTTAATGTACTGGCTGGCTGAATACTGGCCGACTGTGGAATAGTTTCATCCACCGCAGCTTTGATCTGCTGCACGGCACCAGCAGGTCCTACTTCAACCTGATAGAGTTTGCCGTCCACTTTGACACTGTAATAGCCCACATCAGCCCCCCTGCTGTTAAGCTGCTCGGCAGGAGTCTGAGTGACTGCGACTGCTGGCTTAGCTTCATGCCCGGGAGCTGGCTCAAACTTAGACGCATCACCTCTGTGTTGCAAAAATCTCAAGCCTACCTGTGGGAACAAAGCGTAGGTCAGCACATCATCGACTTTGGCTTCTGCCAGCTGTATCTGTAATTCTTTAGCTTTGTTGTCCAATTCAGCAGTCAGAACAGCCAGTTCAGGTTGCAGCAAGTCCGCAGGACGGCAGAGGATAGCTTCAGCCCCAGCCAACACTTTTTGCTGCAAAGCCGAATCTACTGCTGCCGGTGTAGTGCCATATTCACCTTTGAGCACAGCAGCGGTCTCTTTTGTAATGGTCTTATAACGCTCACCGGACAACACATTTAAAACTGCCTGGGTGCCTACTATTTGTGAGGTTGGTGTGACTAAGGGCAAAAACCCCAGCTCCTGACGTACTTTAGGAATTTCCTGCAGCACTAAGTCCATTTTGTCTAAAGCGCCCTGCTCTTTCAGCTGGCTTTCCATATTGGTCAGCATACCACCTGGTACCTGAGCCAATAGAATCCTGGCATCTACGCCTTTCAGTGAACCTTCAAATTGAGCATACTTAGTCCTGACTTCGCGGAAATAGGCCGCTATCTCCTCCAGCAACACCAAATTTAGCCCTGTGTCCCGCTTCGTCCCCTCTGTTATAGCAACTATAGTTTCGGTCGCGCTGTGACCATAGGTCATGCTCATTGACGATATGGCGGTATCGAGCATATCAATACCAGCGTCTATGGCCTTCTGGTAAGTGGCAGTACTTAACCCAGTTGTGGCATGGCATTGCATGGCTATAGGTAACTTCACCCGCTCTTTTAGTCTGGTGATCAGCTCTTCTGCGACATAAGGCTTAAGTAAGCCAGCCATGTCTTTAATACAAATTGAATGACAGCCCATATCTTCCAGCTGCATCGCCATATCCAGCCAGCCGTCAATAGTATGAACTGGGCTGACGGTATAAGACAAAGTGCCCTGAGCATGAGCGCCAACCTTGACCGCGGCAGCTACAGCTGTCTGCAGGTTACGCACATCATTCATTGCATCAAAAATTCGGAATACCTCTATACCATTGGCAAAACTGCGTTCAACAAAAGCTTCAACCAAATCGTCTGCATAATGGCGATAGCCCAATAAATTCTGACCCCGCAGCAGCATTTGCTGCTTTGTATTGGGCATGGCTTTTTTTAGCTCACGTAGCCGATGCCAGGGGTCTTCACCTAAATAACGAATACAGGCATCAAAAGTAGCACCGCCCCAGGATTCCATAGACCAATAACCAACCTGGTCCAGTTTGGCCGCTATTGGCAACATGTCCTCTAAGCGCAGGCGCGTGGCTAACAAAGATTGATGGGCGTCTCTGAGCACCAGCTCAGTCAAAAGTAATGGCTGACTCATTTTTATCCCTTGTGTTGTTTGTGGTGATGTTCAATAGCGGAACTAATAGCTGCAACTACTGCTGGCGATATCCCCTCAGGCTGAGACGAAGCAACAGGTGAAGTCACAGGTACAGCTGTAGGTCTGACTAATCTGGACATCACCTGCACAGCCCAGACCAACAGCATTAAAAATCCAAACACTACGCCCATTCCCACTAACATCAATATTGCTGCGTCCAGCAGTAAAGCCCCTACTTGTTGCTCAGCGTCCATCTTCCGCCCTCCGTCTCATGCTTCTGTATTGATTAATAGCAGCTTTCAGCCTGGAACATAAGCCAATGCTTAATCACTTTGCTTAATGACTGCTATTTATACAATCTATACCGAACTCTATTGACAAAGGCAAGAAGTAGACATTTAGACAGCTAAAAATCTAAACATCTGAAATAGATGTAAAGCGGAACAAAGGAAAAAATAAACCCCGCCAACTGGCGGGGTGAGTGTCTTACTGAAACTGGCTTCAACCAGACTTGGCAGGCAGGGGACCTCAGGAAGCCGGGTTTTCCGTCAGCATACTTGCTATTTGCGCTGCGACCTGACCCCAGCCCTGCCCCAAAGTTTTTACGACTTCGTCATAGCCATCATCGGCAATAGGCAGTTGCAGCTCAAAAGGCAGTTGCTTCACGGTCTCGCCCTGCAACAGTGATGCCTGGCCACTAATAAGCACCTGACCATCTGCTGTGGTATGGAACTGACTGATCTGCACCGTCAGGCGACTGTCGCCCGGAGCACTGACTTGCTGGGTCACACGCCAGTCGGTTAGGGTCGCTGACAAATGGGCTTGCAGGTTACGGGTTAATTGCTGATCCAAAGCTTCAGCCCATTGATGCAGCCTGGTCAGCTGCAGATTCACCTCGTTGTTCTGATACACCAGCGCATTGCTGTTTAAGTAGCTGGCCACTATGACAGGCTCGACGACCAGCACTTTAGTGCTCTGCACCACAGGAGCTTTAGCTGCTACTGCCGGCAAACGGTAATACTGCAATTCAGCCGGAGAGCTGCCACAACCGGCCACCGCCAGACTCAGGAATACAAAAGCTAAATAACGCATTAGTTGCCCTTCTCAGGTTCTGGATCTTTAGGCAGATCGGCATTAAAAATCAGTGAATTGCTTTGACTACTCATAGTTTTAATCACAGGCTGTAAATCCCGTAACAATTGGTCCATCGACTGCAAATTACCATTGAAACGTTCATAAGCAGGTGAACCAGGCGAAAAGCCAGCCAGAGTTTTACGCAGTTCAGTCAGACTCTGCTGAATATCAGCTGGCAGTTGCTGCACTGACTTATCCTGCACCAGTTGATCCAGTGACTGGATCAACTGCTCGGCGTTTTTCAGCATTTTTTCACTTTGCAGTAAAGTCGCTGAACTTTGTGCCAGCACATCTTCCACCGGCAGACTATTGACTTTATCCAGCACCTGCAGCACTTTTTGTTCAATATTGGCCAAACCGCTTGGTGCTGTTGGCATAATTTTCAGACCCGCATGATCGGCCAAAGTAAAAGGCGCCGGTACAAAACCCTCACTGGAAAATGCTGGTGGCTCAGCTGTGGCCACTTCAACTTTCTCAGACTGTTCAGCATCCGCCAAAGCCGGCACTTCGACTTTAACTTGCGGCGTTTCAATCACAGCATCGGTTTGCACTAATTCGATATACAAAGCACCTGTTAATAAACTACCGGTTTTCAGTACTGCTCTTAAGCCGTGTTGTACTGCGGTCTCTAATTCCTGCGCTAGTTTTTTCAGGCTCATTTCACCAGCCAACCGGCCAGCTTCTACCCGGACCAGCACAGGAATACCTTTTTTAAAGGCCACATCCAAAGGGTTGTCCATATTAAAGAAGTAAGGTGCCATAGCCACAGTGCCTATACGTACGCCTTTGTATTCCAATGGCGCGCCCGCTGTTAAACCACGGATGGATTCATCAAAAAACAGCAGGTATTCGTTGTATTCAGTGTATAAACCTTCTTTGATGGCTTTTTGGTTTTTAAACAGCTGAAACTCGCTGTTACTGGCCACTTTATCTCCTACAGGCCAACCTTCCAGCACATCAAAATGCACACCACCGCTGAGTAATGTTGCGATGGAAGCCAATTCAACCCTCACCCCTTGTGCTGATACGTCCAGCGCCATACCACTGGCTTGCCAGAATCGTACGTTTTCCGTCACCAGCGCATCATAAGGAGCACGAATAAACAATTGATAGGTCATATGGCCCTGTTCAGCAACGAAGTGACTGGTCTCTACTGTCCCTACCGCATAACCGTGGTAAAGCACAGGGTCACCTACAGCCAAAGCCGTTGCATCATCACTTAACAAAGTCACCCGCACACCGGGCGCATCAGCCGGCGCTATAGGCGGGCTGTCGAGTAATTCATAATAATATTTTTGCACACTGGCTTTGCCAGGCTGCAATTCAATATAAGCTCCGGACAGCAGTGTATTTAAGCCACTGACACCACCACGCCCTACAGTAGGCTTGACGACCCATAACTGAGTGTCTTCGTTTAGTAAGGCTTCAATGCCCGGGTCCATTCTGGCCTTGACCAGTACTTTGCTTAAATCTTCTGACAACTGCACCGACTCAACCCGGCCTATGTCTACACTGCGGCTTTTGATCTGGGTTTTACCTGCTACTATGCCTTCCGCATTCAATGTCACCAGTGTAATCACAGGCCCCTGATTTTTCTGAGTGTAATACAACATCCAAATACCAATGGCCACGGCCATCACAGGCACTATCCAGATAGGAGATAATTGTCGGATCTTTTTCACCGCGGCCACCCGGCCCTGCGTCTTAGCCACGCTGTTGCTCCTCTTTTTTATTGCGTTGATCCCACAATAAACGTGGATCAAAACTCATAGCGGCGAGCATGGTGGTTATCACCACAGTCGCAAAAATAATAGCGCCCATCCCAGGGTAGACGCCCATCAACAAATCAAACCTGACCAGAGCGGCCAGAATAGCCACCACCAGTACGTCCACCATAGACCAGCGCCCTATCCAGTCAACCAGTAAATAAACCCGGGTCGAGAGCAGCTGGCGTTTGTGTCCCTTATGACTGGCTAAATAACAGAGCCAGAACATCACCACTATTTTCACCACAGGCACGACCACACTGGCCAATAGAATCACAATAGCCACCGGATAAGCACCGTCCTGCCACATCAATATAATACCGCTGATGATGGTAGACTGAATGCTGCTGCCCAAAGACACAGTTTCCATAATAGGCAGCAGGTTGGCCGGGATATACAACAGAGTTGCGGTAATCAGCCAGGCCAGCGTTTTTTGTAAACTGCCCGGAATACGGGCTGTGACTTTAGTGCCACAGCGATCACAATGTTTTTGCTCCAGCGGCACTATGGCAGTGCAGCAGCTACAACTGGCCAGATGCAAGGATACACCGGTTTTACCAGCACAAGTGACAGGCACAGGTTGCGGCGCTGGAGCTATAGATTCCCACAAAGCATGACGGTCTATCACCTGGAAAGTACGTAAGTGCAGCAAGCAAAACAAACAAAAAGCCCAGAAACTCATCCCTACAGAGATGTCGGCATAGACCACCAGTTTGACAAAGGCGACCAGAATACCGATCAGAAAAATATCCACCATGCTCCAGGGTTTGAGCATATACAGCACCCGGGCGGTCCAAACCAGGCCTCTGACCTTGCGCACCATACCCAGCTTGATATAAATCACCGCCAGCATACAAAAAGCCGGTATGGCCTGAATAAATAACCAGACCAGCACAGCCAGCCACTGCTGATGCTCATTAAACAACACAGAGGAAGTATCAAAAAAACTCATGATATGAACGTTACCAGCTACATCCATGCCGATAAACGGAAAGAGGTTGGCCAAAATCAGCATAAACAACGAACTTGCAGCGTAAAGCACAGGCCTTAAAACCGGGTCTTTCTGGCGCATATCTAATAAATAGCCGCAGCGGCTGCAGGCGGCTTCCTGACCAATAGCCAACAAGGGCAGTTGCTGCAATAGATCGCAGTGGCGACAAAGCACCAGTTCAGCCACAGGATGCGTGGACTGCGCTACACCAGACTCCAGATCAGACAAAAAGATTCCTTTGCATAGGCCTACATTGCGATAAAGCTATTGTAAAAGCACAGAGAGGTAAAGCACAGAAAAAAATGGGGCCAGGTCACCTTGTTAGCAGTTAACAAGGTGACCTGGCCCCATTTTCAATAAATTGCCGTTTATTCAACAGCTTTAGATACACCCACCATGGCTGGGCGCACTAAACGACCGTTCAGCTCATAACCTTTTTGCATCACAAAAGTCACGGTATTTGGTGCTACATCAGCGCTTGGCTGAATAGACATCGCCTGATGGAATTCAGGATTAAAAGGCTGGCCTTGAGGGTCAATTTGCTGCACACCGTTTTTCGCCAGTGTATCCAGTAAACCTTTCAGGGTTAAATCCACGCCTTCGCCCAAAGCTTTCTGGCTTTCATCTTCACGATTTAAGAAGGTTAAAGCACGCTCCAGGTTGTCTACTACTGGCAATAAATCACCAGCAAAACGCTCCAGCGCAAATTTATGGGCTTTTTCAACATCCATAGCTGAACGGCGACGACTATTGTCCGCTTCAGCTTTAATTCTAAGCATTAAATCATGCTGCTCTGCCAACTGGGCTTTTGCCTGCTGTAATTCTGCATCCAGCTTTGCAATAAGTTCCTGCTCCGGCGTCAGTTCTACCACTTGTTGCTCTGCCGCTGCTTCCGCAGCCTGTTGTTGTTCAGTTTGCACTTTATCTTGCTCGCTCATTAGTTACTACTCCACCATAGGTTGGCTTATTATGGGGATTGATTAAGATGATTCAAGTTAAAAAACATTTGTTGTGCTACAGCTTCTACTAAAGGCACAAAACGGCCATAGTTCATCCGGCGTGGCCCAAGCAAAGCAATAAAGCCATGAGGCTCAGCCCGGTAGCGCGCACAAATCAAACTCACCTTGGCTAAAGGTTCAATACCGGACTCCCGGCCCAGTATCAGTTTAGGTTGGGAATCCTGGGTGACAGGAGTTAATAATTTCACCAGACAAGAAGGATTGTCCAGCAGTTCAATCACCTGCTGCAGCTCTGGATCACGGTGATAGTCGCTGGCTTGCATCAGTTGGTGCTGACCATAAATCAGAGGCTGATGCTGCTGCATTTCATCCAGACTCAGTTGTGCCATAGCGGTTTTCACCAGAGCCTGTACCGCGCCGCATTCCTGCTTACCTATAAGAGCTAAACGTGAAATACCATCCAGCCAGTCCTGGCCACATAAAGCGGCATTGAGTAAACACAGTACCCTGCTTAAAGTCTGGTTATCAATTAAGTCATCGTAAAACAGCACCCGGTGCAGGATATCGCCATCTTCGTCTATCACCACCAGCAAGAGTCGCTGCGTGGCTAAACGCACCAGATCCACCTGCCGTATCACCCTGCCCTGACCTTTAGGCGCGCTGACAATACTGACCATGCCTGTTAAGTTAGCCAGCAACTGTCCGGCTTGCTGACACAATAAGGAAACAGGCAATTGCGGTGGCAAATTCACTTGAATAGCATCCAGCCAGCGTCCTGTTAAAGGCTCCAGCTGCAGCATTTTGTCGATAAATAACCTTATCCCAGAAGTGGTAGGCACCCGGCCGGCAGAGGTATGAGGAGAGCGGATAAAGCCCTGCTGCTCCAGTAGCATCATGGTGTTGCGCACTGTGGCTGAACTGACGCCAAGCTCTGACTGTTCACACAATAGCTTGGAGGACACAGGCATACCGTCCGTCAGATACTGCTCGACTATCAGTTTTAATATCAGTTCTGGTCTGCTTAACTGAACCACTACAGTTGTTACTCCGGTTAAAAAGACGACTTATACAACAAAGCTGAACTACTGCTAGGTATTGTGGGGACTTTATTAAAAAATTCAAGCCTTGGGCTTTGTCCACTGCCGGAGCTGACAAAGCTGTTCGCTGTCAGAAACTATGGGTATACTGAGTGCGCACTTAGAAAGGAACACTCATGAGTCAAAACCCAGGCAGCGCATTTCAAACCATTGGATTAATTGGCAAACCAAACCATCCCGGTGCCAATACAACCCTGATCAGCCTGTATCAGTTTTTAACGGCACTTCAGTTAAAAGTCTATGTGGAAGAGAAAGTTGCGGAATCTTTAGCTTTGCCGGATGTGCAGGTGATGGATTTAGTTGAACTGGGTAAAAACTGCGATCTGGCCATAGTAGTCGGCGGTGACGGCAATATGCTCGGCGCAGCCCGTGTGCTGGCCCGTTTTGGAGTTGCTGTATTAGGTGTTAACCGCGGTAACTTAGGCTTTTTAACCGACTTATCGCCAGAGAATTTTGAGACGCCTTTAGCTGCAGTGCTGGCAGGTAACTTTGTCACAGAACAACGTAACTTGCTGGAAGTGGAAGTCTATCGCAATGACTGCGTTAAAAGCAGTAACAGCGCTGTCAACGAAGCAGTATTACACGCCGACAAAGTGGCTCATATGATTGAGTTTGAAGCTCATATCAATGGTGAATTTGTGTTTAGTCAGCGCTCCGACGGCTTAATAGTCAGCACGCCAACAGGTTCTACCGCCTATTCATTATCAGGTGGCGGCCCTATTTTAACGCCTGAGCTGGATGCGATGAGCTTAGTGCCCATGTTCCCGCACACCTTAAGCAGCCGTCCTCTGGTGGTGTCCGGCACCAGTGAAATAGTACTTAAAGTGTCCCCCAGCAATGACGCGCATTTACAGGTCAGCTGTGACAGCCATGTGATTCTGGCCGTGATGCCAGGCGATGAAATTCGTATTCGTAAACACCCTAAACCGTTAAAACTGGTGCATCCGCCTGGTTACAGCTACTTTAACGTGCTGCGCAATAAGCTCGGTTGGGGCAGTAAACTTTACTAAAAAATCTCTTTGACACTCCCTTGCTAAAAACAAAATTACTGTATAAATTAACAGTTATTCAGTATTAGGGAGTTGGACCATGCTCAACCATCTGCATATCAGCAACTTTGCCATAGTGCGCGCACTGGAACTCGACTGGCGCGGCGGCATGACCACTATTACAGGAGAGACAGGCGCAGGTAAATCTATTGCCTTAGATGCTTTATCTTTATGTTTAGGCGATCGTGCCGATGGTTTAGTAGTGCGCCCAGGTTGTGACAAAGCCGACATAGTGGCTACTTTTGACATTAGTCAATTGGCAGCTGCGCAGCACTGGTTAGCCGAGCAGGATCTGGCGATGGGCAACGAATGCATAGTGCGTCGTGTCATTGGCAGCGAAGGCCGTTCCCGTGGTTATATCAATGGCGTACAAGTGCCAGCCCAACAACTCAAAGCTTTAGGCCATCACCTGCTGAGTATTCACGGCCAGCATGCGCATCAGTTATTGCTCAAGTCAGATCATCAACGTCAGTTGCTGGACGCTTATGCCAACACTCATTCTGCTTTAGCCCATTGCCGCCAACACTGGAAAGCCTGGCAACAGCTGAAACAAGAATACTCTGAACTGCAAAGCAGCCAACAGCAGCGTGAAGCACAGCGCCAGCTGCTGGAGTATCAGGTGGCTGAGCTGGATCAGTTTGCACCAGGTACAGAAGAGTTTGCCGAACTGGAAACCGAACATCAGCGCTTAAGCAACAGCCACAGCCTGATCCAGGCCAGCCAACAAGCCTTGCAACTGGCTTATGACGATGAAGAGGCCAACAGCTATCGTTTATTAAGTCATGCTTGTCAGCAACTGGACGACTATATCGAAGTCGATCCGGCTTTAACTCCTATTCATCAAATGCTAAGCGAAGCTTTAGTCCAAATCGAAGAAGCAGGCCGCGAACTGCGCCGCTACAGCGAAAAAGTAGATATAGACCCGGAACGTCTGGCAGACATTGACCAGCGTCTTAGTCAGTGGTTAAGTTTGAGCCGTAAACATCAAATTCCTAACGATCAGCTGGCTTTGTTCCACCAACAACTATCCCAACAGTTGTCAGAGTTGGCTGGTGATGACGACCGCATAGTGCAACTACAGCTGGAAATTCAACAGGCGCAACAACTCTATTGTCAGGCCGCTCAGGTAGTTTCTGAATTGCGTCAGGCAGCTGCTCTAGAGCTGTCCGATCAAATTGCCCGAAGCATGGCGGAACTGAGTATGGCCAATGGCAAATTTTTCATTGCCGTTGAAAGTGCAGGTATAGACAAAGCCAATGCATCAGGTTGGGATCAGGTCGATTTTCTGGTCAGCACCAACCCGGGCCAACCTTTACAGGCTCTGCATAAAGTAGCATCTGGTGGTGAATTATCCCGTATCAGTCTGGCGATTCAGGTGATTCTGGCGGGCAAAGTCACAACTCCAACCCTTATTTTTGACGAAGTGGACGTCGGGATCAGCGGTCCTGTTGCAGCTGGTGTCGGCCGTTTATTGCGGCAGTTAGGTGAGTCCACTCAGGTGATTTGTGTCACGCATTTACCGCAGGTTGCCAGCCAGGGGCATCATCAGTTGTTTGTCGAAAAATACACAGATGGCATAGCCACAGAAACCCGTATTCGCGAATTGGCTGATGAAGAAAGAGTACAGGAAATTGCTCGTTTACTGGCTGGTGAAAATGTCAGTGCTAATGCGATTGCCAATGCCCGGGAGTTGTTATGCGCGCCATAACAAAACATCAGCAGCAATTAATTTTTGCAGGCACGAACTAAGCCAGTACACTAAGGTCTGATTAAGGCTTTAATTTCAGCCCATGCTTGCGGTATGATGCCGCCAGACTTATTCAGATGAAGAGACAGATGAAAGCAGTAATAAAAACGGCCATGGTATTGGCCACAGCATTGACTCTGGGTGCTTGCAGCAGTTGGATCTACCGGATTGACGTACCACAAGGTAACTTTCTGGAGCAAAAAGACATAGATAAACTGCGTGTTCAAATGACCAAAGAACAGGTTCGCTTTGTACTAGGTAATCCTGTTGCTGAGAACGCTTTTGACGATGATATCTGGCATTATTTTTATGCGTTAAAAGGCGGTCGTGGCGAGAACTTCGAAAAACAACTAATTGCTAATTTTAAAGACGACAAATTGGTAGATATTACTGGTGATTTCACTAAACCAGCCAACTTTAACACGCCTTTAGACAAACCACTTTAGATTTACTGCAGTAGGGGTCAGAGCACAGTGGTCACAACTAACTCTGTGAGCTACCCCCAGTTCTATCTGGTGTCTTTCTCAGTCATGCGTTTGTTCATTGCCTTGTGGCCTGCCACCTGTAGTTTTATTCGCTCTGCCTTCATCTTTCGCTTTTTCAGCACGGCGGCGACGCATATCTTTAGGATCGGCTATTAAAGGTCGGTAAATTTCAATTCTGTCACCCGCTTTTGGTACTTCATTCAGTTTGCAGCTACGACTCCAGATCCCAACTTTGTTCTGACTTAAATCAATTTCAGGGAAAGCAGAGAGCATGCCGGATTGCAGGATAATTTGCTCCACAGTAGCAGCCGCATCGACAGTTAAACTTAACAAACTTTGTTTGGCTGGTGTGGCATAAGCCAGTTCAACAGCTTTAGTTTCAGCCATGTTGTTCTCCGTACACTTGTTTCGCTCTTTGAGTAAAAGCACCGACCATAGCCGCTGTTAACTCATTAAAAATTTTGCCAAAAGCAAATTCAACAATCTTATTGGAAAACTCAAAATCCAGCGCCAGTACTACTTTACAGGCCTCATCACTCAATGGAATAAAAGTCCAACCACCAGATAAAGCTTTAAAAGGCCCGGACTCCAACTGCATCTGAATTTGCGAGTTAGTCACCAGGGTATTTCGCGTGGTGAATTCCTGACTAATACCCGCTTTTTTGACCTGTAACCTCGCCAGCATTTGATCGGCAGACTGCTGTAAAATGTCGGCTTTGGCACAACCTGGTAAAAATTCCGGATAACGTGGTACATCGTTCACCAGCTCAAACATCTGGCGCGCGCTGTAAAAAACCAGTGCGCTGCGCTCAATTTGTGGCATACTCTCTCCCCTTAATGCAGGCGGCGATTGTAACAGAATTCGCCGTAGCCTCAATGTCCAGGGCCTAAGCCTTTTGCCATAAATTTCGTGGCTTTTAAGAGTTAATTCGTTCGCAAAGATGAGCAAAAAACAAAGCAACAAAAATCAGGGCGGCACCATAGCCCAAAACCGCAAAGCACGGCACGACTATTTCCTCGAAGAACGTTTCGAAGCGGGTATGTGCCTGCAAGGCTGGGAAATAAAAAGTATCCGTGAAGGCAAAGTAAATTTGTCCGACTCTTATGTCATTCTAAAAGACGGCGAAGCTTTTTTAATTGGTGCACAAATTCAGGCGCTGCACAGCGCGTCATCCCATGTGGTTTGTGACCCTGAGCGTTCACGTAAATTGTTATTAAACAAACGTGAACTGAACAAACTGGTTGGTAAAAAAGAACAAGACGGTTACACCTTAATAGCCACGTCCATGTACTGGAAAGCCTGTTGGGTAAAGCTGGAGTTCCATCTGGCCAAAGGTAAAAAGCACTTTGATAAACGTGACGACATCAAAGACAGAGACTGGTCGCGTGAGAAAGAACGCATGATGAAGCACAGCAAAAGATAATTGCAGCAGGGATGTTACCCACTGCAGCTTGATATTGTTCAATTCGTCACCATATAGAGTAATAACAGTCAAACGCAGCAAGAAAACACCAGTTCTCACCTTGCTGCCTTGAACTGCAGAGCGTAGAATGCGCTCAACACTGAAGTGTTCAGAAGTACGAAAGAATTCGGGGCCGATACTGGATTCGACGGGATTCACGAACTCTTAGGTGCATGCCGAGGTGCGGTAGGCCTCGTAAAAAAGCCGCAAACTAGTAGTCGCAAACGACGAAACTTACGCAATCGCTGCCTAATAAGCAGTAGATGCTCTCCCCCCCGCGCATGCCTGTAAGCCGGGATTTTGGGAGATCACCCCTAACAGGATCGC